>NZ_PTQZ01000116.1 GCF_002943415.1 Amnimonas aquatica
ATGGCGACACCGGCCGGTCGCACGGGCTGTAATTTCGGGTAACCATTCCGCACTTGGTCTTGGTTTACAGCCGTAACGATATCGGTACACTCGGCGCAACGACCGATGGAAGTCATCATGAATCCGAACTACCTGGACTTTGAACAACCGATCGCAGAGCTGGAGGCCAAGATCGAGGGCCTGCGCGCGGTCGGCAGCGGTACCCGCCTCAATATCGAGGAAGAGGTGGTCCGCCTGCGTGACAAGAGCGTGAAGCTGACCGAGGACATTTTCGCCAACCTGTCCGCCTGGCAGGTCTCCCAGCTCTCGCGTCATCCGCGTCGCCCCTACACGCTGGATTATGTCGAGCGCCTGTTCACCGATTTCGACGAGCTGCACGGCGACCGCGCCTTCAGCGATGACGCCGCCATCATCTGCGGCACCGCGCGCTTCCTCGGCGAGCCGGTCATGATCATCGGCCATCAGAAGGGCCGCGAGGTGCGCGAGAAGGTCAGGCGCAACTTCGGCATGCCGCGCCCCGAGGGCTACCGCAAGGCCCTGCGCCTGATGGAAATGGCCGAACGCTTCCGCATGCCCATCTTCACCTTCATCGACACGCCGGGCGCGTATCCGGGCATCGACGCCGAGGAGCGCGGCCAGAGCGAGGCCATCGCGCGCAACCTGGCGGTGATGTCGCGGCTGAAGACACCGATCATCTCCACGGTGATCGGCGAAGGCGGTTCCGGCGGCGCACTGGCCATCGGCGTCTGCGACAGCCTGCTCATGCTGCAGTACAGCACCTACTCGGTGATTTCGCCGGAAGGCTGTGCGTCCATCCTCTGGAAGACCGCTGCCAAGGCGCCGGAAGCTGCCGAGGCCATGAACCTGACGGCGAGCCGCCTGCGCACGCTGGGTTTTGTCGACGAACTGGTCGAGGAGCCGCTGGGCGGTGCCCACCGCGACTTCGACGCCATGGCCGAGTCGCTGCGCAAGGCCCTGCTGCGCCAGCTCAAGCGCCTGCGTTCGCTGGACCATGACGTGCTGCTGCAGCGCCGCTACGACCGCCTGATGAGCTACGGCAACGCCATCCAGCCCACGGGCACCTGAGGCCGGCAGCCGCCGGTACCGACATGAGCGCGCACGAGGCGAGCCATCCGCTGGGCGCGCTGCGTGCCTTCCTGACCGCCCGGCGTGCCGATGCGCCGGGCATTCGTGGTCTGGTGCTCGCCCACAGCGGCGGCCCCGATTCCCTGACCCTGCTGCTGGCGGCGGCGCAGATCGCGCCGCTGCTGGGCTGCCGCCTGCGTGCGCTGCACGTGCACCACGGCCTGCATGCCGATGCCGATGCCTGGGCCGCACAGGCCATGGCGCAAGCCGCCGCGGTTTCGGTGCCTTGTGATGTGCTGCGGGTCCGCGTGCCGGCCGGTGCCAGCATCGAGGCGACGGCGCGGGCCGCACGCTACGACGCGCTGACTGCGTGTCTGGCGACCGACGAAGCGCTGCTGCTGGCGCATCACCTGGATGACCAGGCCGAGACCCTGCTGCTGCGGCTGATGCGCGGCGCCGGCCTGCACGGTCTGGCCGGCATGCGGCCGGTATCTGCCTGGCGCGCGCCGGACGGCCGCGAGACCGCACGCTGGCGGCCCTGGCTGAGCCTGCCGCGCGAGGCCCTGGCGCGCTGGCGCCCGCGGGCCGAAGCCTGCCTGCGCAGCCATGACCCCCTGATGCCAGCCGGTGCGCTGGACCCGGTGCACGACCCCGCCAACAGCGACCCGCGCTTTGACCGCACCCTCCTGCGCCACGAGCTGCTGCCGCTGCTGTCCCGGCGCTGGCCGGAGGCCGCCGGCCAGCTCGCCCGCAGTGCCCGGCAGCTGGCCGGGCAGGCGCAGGCGCTGGATGCGCTGGCGGATGACTGGCTGGCGCGGGCGGTGCTGCCGTCCGGCGCCTTGTCGCTGCCGCTGCTGACCGGGCTGGATGACGTCACGTTGCAGGCCGTGGTATCGCGCTGGCTGTCCGTGCGCGGTGCGCCGTCACTGCCGGTACGTTACTGGTCCCGGCTGCGTGCCGAGCTGCTGCGGGCGAGGGCGGACAGTCTGCCGCAGCTGGCGTGGGCCGGATGGTCGTTGCGGCGCTACCGCGAAGCCGTGTATCTGCTGGCGGATGCCTCGTTGCAGGCGCTGCCCGCCGGGGGCGCGGACTGGCCGGACCCGAGGGTGCCGTTACAGTGGGCTGGCCGGGAGTGGCTTGCGGCCGAGCTGGTGCCGGGCTTGGCCGAGGATGACCCGCGCCTGGTGCTGCCGTGGCGGCTGGCACCGCGCCGGGGTGGCGAGCGCTGGCGGCCGCCGGGCAAGGCGCATTCGGTGTCGGTGAAGCACTGGTGCCAGGAAATGGGGATTCCGCCGTGGGAGCGGGGTAGGGTGGTTTGTCTGTGGGTGGGAGAGGCAGTGCTGGCGGTGGTGCCGGTCTCGACGGGTGATGCCGGCCTCGCGGCATCACCAGCGCCATGACATGAAAAAGGGGCGCATGGCGCCCCTTTTCCTTCGTGCCGGCTTCAGCCCCGGCCCAGCGCGCCCTTCAGCGGCGCCGTCACCAGATCGGCCACGGTGCTGGCGGCCCTGAGGGCGCGCTGCTCCAGACCGGACGGCTTCTTGCCGACCTTGCCGTCGAACTCCAGGATATCGTCCGCGATGCTGCTGTAGCGCAGCACCGGAATGTCGGACATGTAGTCCTGGGTGATTTTCCACGGCGCCGACTTGCCCTGGCGCGGCAGGCGATCCGCGGCGCGGCGCACATAGCCAGCCGACAGGCTGCCGAACACGGTGTCTTCGGTGAGCTGGCTTTCGTCGCCACGTGCCTTGAAGGTCCTGTAGCCCTTCTTGTCCATGTGCTGGAGCACGCGGCAGAAGTACTCGGAGGCGATGTCCGCCTTCAGGGTCCAGGAGGCGTTGGTGTAGCCGAAGATCATGGCGGCGTTGGGCACGCCGTCGACCAGCACGCCCTTGTAGGTCAGTTTCTGGCTGATCGGGATCGCCGCACCGTCGATGCTCACGGCCACGCCGCCGAGCAGCTGCACGTCCAGGCCGGTGGCGGTGACGATGATGTCGGCTTTGATCTCCTGGCCCGACTTCAGCAGGATGCCATCCTTGGTGAAACGCTGGATGTGATCGGTCTCGATCGAGGCCTTGCCCTCGCGCAGCACCTTGAACAGGTCGCCGTTGGGCACCACGCAGAGGCGCTGGTCCCACGGATTGTAGCTGGGCGAGAAGTGGCGGATGTCGACGTTGCTGCCCTTGAGCTGGCGCTTGGCCATGCCCAGGATGAAGCGGCGCACGACCTGCGGCTTGGCACGCGCGGTCTGGTAGAGCAGACGCTGGATGCCGATGTTGCGGGCGCGGTTGAGACGGTAGGCGACCTTGGCCGGCAGGGCGGCCTGCAGGACGCGGCTGAGCGGATCGACCGCCGGCACCGACAGGATGTAGGTCGGCGAGCGCTGCAGCATGGTGACGTGCTCGGCCTTGTCGGTCATGTTCGGCACCAGCGTGATGGCGGTGGCGCCGGAGCCGATGATGACCACGCGCTTGCCGCTGTAGTCGAAGTTCTCCGGCCAGAACTGCGGGTGCACGATCTGGCCCTTGAAGTCCTTCTCGCCCGGGAAGTCGGGGCGGAAGCCGGTGTCGTAGTTGTAGTAGCCGGTGCAGCCGAGCAGGAAGCGGGCCGTCCAGGTCTCGGGGTTGCCACCCTGTTCGTCGGTGGTGCTGACGGTCCAGAGCTGATCCTTCGAGGACCAGTCGGCCGTGGCGACCTTGCGACCGAAGCGGATGGCCTTGTCGACGCCGTATTCCTCGGCGGCCTCGGCGACGTACTGCTTGATCGAGGCACCGTCGGCGAGCACGCGCGGCGACAGCCAGGGCTTGAAGTTGAAACCGAAGGTGTACATGTCGGAATCGGAGCGGATGCCCGGATAGCGGAACAGGTCCCAGGTGCCGCCGACGGCGTTGCGACGCTCGAGGATGGCGATGCTCTTGTCCGGGCACTTGCGCTTCAGGTGGCAGGCCGCGCCGATGCCGGACAGGCCTGCGCCGATGATGAGGACGTCTTGGTGCTGAATGGTCATGGCGTGTTGTCTCGCGCTAAGGAACGAGGACAACGTACGGAAAAGCCGTCAGTCCGTCAATATTTGACAACGCATATTGTAAGAATTTCGCGCGCTGTCGGATGACCGGGCGGTCAGTCCGACAACGCTGGTAGTCACACCTTGCGCAGCACCAGGGTGGCGTTGGTGCCGCCGAAGCCGAAGCTGTTGCTCATGATGGTGCGCAGACCGGCCTGGTCGACACGCGCACGCACGATCGGCAGGCCGTCGGCCTCGGGGTCCAGCTCGCTGATGTTGGCGGAGGCGGCGATGAAATCGTCGCCCAGCATGATCAGTGAATAGATGGCCTCGTGCACGCCGGCGGCGCCGAGGGCGTGGCCGGACAGCGACTTCGTCGAGCTGATGCGCGGGGCCTGATCGCCGAACACCGCACGCACCGCCTTCAGCTCGGCGACATCGCCGACCGGGGTGGAGGTGCCGTGCGTGTTCAGGTAGTCGATCGGCGTGTCCACCGTGGCCAGGGCCTGGCGCATGCAGCGCTCGGCACCTTCGCCGCTGGGCGCGACCATGTCGTGGCCGTCAGAGGAAGCGCCATAGCCGACGATTTCGGCCAGGATGGTGGCGCCGCGCGCCACGGCGTGTTCATAGGCCTCGACCACCACCATGCCGCCGCCGCCGGCGATCACGAAGCCGTCGCGGTTGGCGTCGTAGGCGCGCGAAGCCTGCTCCGGGGTGTCGTTGTACTTGCTCGACATGGCGCCCATGGCGTCGAACATGCAGGACTCGGCCCAGCTTTCCTCTTCCGCGCCGCCGGCGAACACGATGTCCTGCTTGCCGAGCTGGATCTGCTCCGCGGCGTTGCCGATGCAGTGCGCGCTGGTGGCGCAGGCGGAGGCGATGGAGTAGTTCACGCCCTTGATCTGGAAAGCGGTGGCGAGGCAGGCCGACACCGTGCTCGCCATGGTGCGCGGCACCATGTACGGACCGATGCGCTTGATGCCCTTCTCGCGGGCGATGTCGGCGGCCTCGACCTGGTTGATGCTGGAGGCGCCGCCGGAACCGGCGATGAGGCCGGTGCGCGGATTGATCACCTGCTCCGGCGTCAGGCCGGCCATCTCGATGGCACGCTGCATGGCGATGTAGCCGTAGGCGGCGGCATCGCCCATGAAGCGGCGCTGCTTGCGGTCGATCAGGGCATCGAGGTCGAGGCCGGTGATGCTGCCGCTGACCTGGCTGCGAAAGCCCATTTCGGCGTACTTCTCGTTGCGGCGTATGCCGGAGCGGCCGTGGAACAGGCTGTCCCGCACGCTGGCCCGATCATGGCCGAGGCAGGACACGATGCCGAATCCGGTGATGACGACGCGACGCATGGCAATGACTCCTGTATCAGAAACTGTCGGTGCTGGTGAACAGGCCGACGCGCAGATCCTGCGCAGTATAGATCTCGCGACCGTCGACCAGTACCCGGCCGTCGGCGATGCCCATGACCAGCTTGCGCTCGATCACGCGCTTGACCTG
>NZ_PTQZ01000117.1 GCF_002943415.1 Amnimonas aquatica
CGGCGGGCCCGCTCAAGACGAGCGTGAGCGGGCCCGCCAGGTCCGTTTCCTGCAGTACCGGGGGTTCTCCCTGGGCCAGGCGCTGGGCGCCCTGAAAGTCCTGCACCAGTCCTCCTGAGCCAGCATTCGCGGTCACGCCCGGGTGCTTGCCGCCCTGTCGGGCTTGCCGACGACGGAATCTCCAACAGTGGCTGCTCAGTCAGCACATCTGCCGCTATAATCGCCGGTCTTTTGCAAAAAGCCTTGCCAACCCGCCACCCGCAGATCGGTAGCCGGGGTCGGGGCAGGGCGTGACTGGTTCGGAGCGGTACATGAAAAGCGCTGAAATCCGCGAGGCTTTCCTTCGTTTCTTCGAGCAGAAGGGGCACACCCGTGTCGCCTCCAGCTCGCTGGTTCCCGCGGATGACCCGACGCTGCTGTTCACCAATGCCGGCATGAACCAGTTCAAGGACTGCTTCCTCGGCCTGGACAAGCGCGCCTACACCCGTGCCGCCTCCTCGCAGAAGTGCGTCCGTGCCGGCGGCAAGCACAACGACCTCGAGAATGTCGGCTACACCGCGCGCCACCACACCTTCTTCGAAATGCTGGGCAACTTCAGCTTCGGCGACTACTTCAAGCGTGATGCCATCCATTACGCCTGGGAGTTCCTGACCTCGCCGCAGTGGCTGGGCATCCCCCGCGACAAGCTGACGGTCACCGTCTATGCCACCGACGACGAAGCCTATGCCATCTGGCAGGGCGAGATCGGTGTGCCTGCTGAGCGCATCATCCGCATCGGGGACAACAAGGGTGCTCCCTACGCTTCCGACAATTTCTGGGCCATGGGCGACACCGGTCCCTGCGGTCCCTGCACCGAGATCTTCTATGACCACGGCGCCGACATCGCCGGCGGTCCGCCGGGCTCGCCGGACGAGGATGGCGACCGTTTCATCGAGATCTGGAACAACGTCTTCATGCAGTTCAACCGCACGGCGGACGGCGTCCTGCATCCGCTGCCGGCGCCCAGTGTCGACACCGGCATGGGTCTGGAANCATCGGCTGCGCCAATGACAACCAGGCCTCGCTCAAGGTCGTGGCCGACCACATCCGCTCCTGCTCGTTCCTGATCGCCGATGGCGTCACGCCCTCCAACGAGGGCCGCGGCTACGTGCTGCGCCGCATCATCCGCCGCGCCTGCCGCCACGGCAACAAGCTGGGCGCGAAGGACAGCTTCTTCCACAAGGTCGTGGCCGCGCTGGCCGCCGAGATGGGCGAGGCCTATCCGGAGCTGCGCGCGCAGCAGGCGCATATCGAGCGCGTGCTGAAGACCGAGGAGGAGCAGTTCGCCCGCACGCTGGAGCAGGGCCTGCGCATCCTCGATCAGGACCTGGTCGGTCTGCAGGGCACGGTGATTCCGGGCGAGACCGTGTTCCGCCTCTACGACACCTACGGTTTCCCGGTCGACCTCACCGGCGATATCGCCCGCGAGCGCGGCCTGACGCTGGACGAGGCCGGCTTCGAGCGTGAAATGAACGCCCAGCGCGAGCGCGCCCGCGCCAGCTCGCGCTTCGACCTCGACTACAACAGCCTGATCAAGCTCGACGGCGAAACCCGCTTCACCGGCTACGACGCCACGCGCGGCGAAGGCGCGGTGCTCGCCATCTACCGAGGCGGTGATGCGCTCGATGTCGCCAATGTCGGCGATGAAGTGGTGATCATTCTCGATCAGACGCCGTTCTACGGCGAATCCGGCGGCCAGGTCGGCGATGCCGGCTACCTGCGTGCCGCCGGCGTCACGGTCGAAGTGCGCGACACCACCAAGGCCGGCGCGCATCATCTGCACCAGGCCGTGGTCACCGAAGGCAGCCTGCGCGTGGGTGACCGGGTCGGCGCCGAGGTGCGTGGCGACCTGCGCGCCGCCACCGCCCGCAACCACTCCGCCACACACCTGCTGCACGCCGCCCTGCGCGAAATCCTGGGCACGCACGTGCAGCAGAAGGGCTCGCTGGTCTGCGCCGACTACCTGCGCTTCGACTTCTCGCAGCCGGAAGCGATTCCGGCGGAAACGCTGCGCCGCATCGAGGCGCGCGTGAACGGCCAGATCCTCGCCAACACGCCCGTGCGCACGGAAGTCACCGACATCGACACCGCCCGCGCCAAGGGCGCCATGGCGCTGTTCGGCGAAAAGTACGGCGACGTGGTGCGCGTGCTCACCATGGGCGAGGACGATTTCTCGGTCGAGCTCTGCGGTGGCACCCATGTCGGCCGCACCGGCGACATCGGCCTGCTGCGCATCACCTCTGAAGGCGGTGTTGCCGCCGGCGTGCGCCGCGTCGAGGCGCGCACCGGCGAGGGCGCGCTGGCCTGGCTGAACGAGGGCGAGCTGGCGCTGGCCGATATCGCCGATGCGGTGAAGGGCAATCGCGAGTCTGTCGGCGGCAAGGTGCGCCAGCTGCTGGAGCGCCAGCGCGACCTGGAAAAGGAGCTGGACCGTCTCAAGCTCAAGCTGGCGGCATCGGCCGGTGCCGATCTGGCCAGCCAGGCCATCGACATCGGTGGCGCCAAGGTGCTGGCCGCCAGCCTGGAGGGCGTGGATGCCAAGGCCCTGCGCGACACCGTCGACCAGCTCCGCAACAAGCTCGGTTCGGCCATCGTGCTGCTGGCCAGCGTGGCCGACGGCAAGGTCAGCCTGGCTGCCGGCGTGACCGCCGACCTGACCGCCAAGGTCAAGGCCGGCGAGCTGGTCAGCTTCGTGGCGCAGCAGGTCGGCGGCAAGGGCGGCGGCCGTCCGGACATGGCCATGGCCGGCGGTACCGACGTGGCGGCGCTGCCGCAGGCGCTGACCACCGTGCAGGGCTTCGTGGGTGAGCGTCTGGGCGGCTGAACGGCGCTGCCCGCGCGCAGAAAGCTGCGCCGGCCGCCGGTCGTGCCACGAGCAGGCGCCGCCGGCGGCCGGAAAAACAGGAATCAGGAAACCAGCCCTGCCTTCGTGGCAGGGCGACAGCAAGCGGACAACAATATGGCATTGATCGTTCAGAAGTACGGCGGTACCTCGGTCGGCTCCCCGGAGCGCATCGAGGCGGTGGCCGAGCGCGTCCAGCGCTGGCATGCGCAGGGCAACGACATCGTGGTGGTGGTGTCGGCCATGAGCGGCGAGACCAATCGCCTCATCGGCCTGGCCAAGGCCATCACCCCGGATCCGGATCCGCGCGAGCTGGATGTCATGGTGTCGACCGGCGAGCAGGTCACCATCGCACTGCTGGCCATGGCGCTGATGAAGCGCGGCGTGGCGGCGAAGTCCTACACCGGCGCCCAGGTCGCCATCCGCACCGACAGCTCGTTCGGCAAGGCCCGCATCGAGTCCATCGATGACGCCCGCATGCGCGCCGACCTGGCGCAGCGCAAGGTCATCATCGTGGCCGGTTTCCAGGGCGCCGACGACGATGGCAACATCACCACGCTCGGCCGCGGCGGTTCCGACACCACCGGCGTGGCGCTGGCGGCGGCCCTGAAGGCCGACGAGTGCCAGATCTACACCGATGTCGACGGCGTCTACACCACCGACCCGCGCGTGGTGCCGCAGGCCCGCCGCCTGGAGACCATCACCTTCGAGGAAATGCTCGAGATGGCCTCGCTGGGCTCCAAGGTGCTGCAGATCCGTTCGGTGGAATTCGCCGGCAAGTACAACGTGCCGCTGCGCGTGCTCTCCAGCTTCGGAGAGGGCGGCGGTACCCTGATCACCGTTGATACAGAGGAAGATATGGAAAAGCCCGTCATTTCCGGGATTGCCTTCAATCGTGACGAAGCCAAGCTCATCGTTCGCGGCGTGCCCGACACCCCGGGCATCGCTTCCCGCATCCTCGGCCCGATCGGCGACGCCAACATCGAAGTCGACATGATCGTGCAGAACGTCTCGGCTGACGGCACCACCGACTTCACCTTCACGGTTGCGCGCGGTGACATGAAAAAGGCACTCTCTGTGCTCGAAAAGGTGGCCCAGGACGTTTCTGCTCGTGAGATCATCTCCGACGACAAGATCACCAAGGTGTCCCTGGTCGGCGTCGGCATGCGTTCGCACGCGGGTGTGGCGAGCAAGATGTTTGCCGTGCTGGCCAAGGAAAACATCAACATCCAGATGATCTCGACCTCGGAAATCAAGATTTCCGTGGTGGTCGACGAGAAGTACCTGGAGCTGGCAGTGCGTGCGCTGCACACGGCGTTTGATCTGGATGCCCCGTCCGCCTGAGGGGTGTCTTTGCGGTAGCAAGCGGCTTGCGGGATGTGTCACTGGGCGATGGAGCGTCCCAATTTGATGTCGTCATGATTGAGACTGACTCCTCGCGGCCAACACATGGTGGTCCGGACCGGGACCGCCAGACATATTGGAGAGCAAGAAATGCTGATTTTGACACGTCGGGTCGGAGAGACCCTGATGGTGGGTGACGAGGTCACCGTAACGGTGCTGGGTGTCAAGGGCAACCAGGTGCGCATCGGGGTCAATGCCCCCAAGGATGTCGCCGTGCACCGCGAGGAGATCTACCAGCGCATCCAGCAGGAGAAGGACCCCGCGGAACAGGCCGGCTGAGCCTTTCCCGGCCCTGCTGCCGCCACGAAAAAGCCTCCGTCAGGAGGCTTTTTCATTTCCGGCAGCGTGCTGTCCGTGACCGGCAGGCCGGTCACGTTGTCGCCCTGTGTGTCACTGACGGCTGGCGCCGGCCTCGGCCAGCAGGGCCTCGATGCGTGCGTCCTTGGCGGCCCAGAGTGCCGATATCCACTGGTGGAAGCGGGCACGGAAGGCCGGATCGTTCTCGTAGTCGCCCTCGTAGAGCTCGTGCGGAATGGTGCGCTGCTCCACCACCACGATGACGCGGCGCACGCGGCCGCAGAGGAATTCCCAGAACCCCACCGAGCCGTCCGGATAGACGATGGTGATGTCCAGCAGGGCATTGAGCTGTTCGCCGAAGGCGGACATGGCAAAGGCGAAGCCGCCGGACTTGGGCTTGAGCAGGTGCTGGTAGGGCGAGGCCTGGCGTGCGTGCTTCGCGGGCGTGAAGCGCGTGCCTTCGAGGAAGTTGAGCACCAGCACCGGCAGGTTCCTGAACTTGGCGCAGGCCTGGCGCGTGGTCTCCATGTCCTTGCCCTTGAGCGCCGGGTTCTTCTCGATCTGCGCGCGGGTGTAGCGCTTCATGAACGGGTAGTCCAGGCCCCACCAGGCCAGGCCCAGCAGCGGCACCCAGATCAGCTCCTGCTTGAGGAAGAACTTGAAGAACGGGGCCTGGTAGCCGAACGCGCGCATGAGCACGAAGATGTCGTTCCACGACTGGTGGTTGGCGCAGGCCAGGTACTGGCCCTTGGGGTCGAGGCCGGCGGGCAGGCGGACATCCCACTCGATGCGCATGAACACGCGGGCCAGCAGGGTGTTGCACATGGCCCAGGTCTGCGCCAGGAAGGCCACCAGGCGCGAGACCTGGTCGAACAGCCGGCCGCGCGGCAGGATCAGCTTGACGATGATCAGCAGGTAGACCGGCACGATCCAGAACAGGGTGTTGAGCAGCAGCAGTGTCGCCATGATGACGCCGTGTATC
>NZ_PTQZ01000118.1 GCF_002943415.1 Amnimonas aquatica
GTCATGGGCAGGGAGAAGGCGGCGGCACTGACAGCGATGCTGAGCAGCGAGCGTTGCCAGGTGGAGCGACGAGCATGGTGCTCTGTTCTTTTCATGGGTGAACCCTCGTTATCGTGATGTTGTTTTTATGAGGTACAGCACAACCGATCTTGCCACGGTGACGGCCAGAGCGATACAGCTTGTTACGCCTTCGTCTTTTAGCCTTGATTGGCGGTAATGGGCATGCTCCGAAGGTCGTATTCAGACAAATGGCCGGTTTAACCAGACCAACAGCGAAGTGTGTATTTTCTGTATCTTTTTCCGATACTTGCGCAATAAAAAGCCGGGCGTCATGCCCGGCTTGCAGATGACAGGAAAGTCCTGGTCAGGACGTGCGGGCGTGTACCCCCTGCAGGTGCGGATTGAGCAGCGCGCGCACCTCGGCTTCGTGCCAGTTGTGGGCTCGTCGGGCGAGCAGGTGGGCGACGCAGCGCTGCAGCGTCATGCTGATGCGCGACTGGATGCGGATCTGGTCGATCTTCGGCCAGGTCGCGCGCTCGCCCTGCTGGCGGAACCAGATCACCGACTCCCGGGTCGGGTTCTGCAGCATGTGCCGGTAGTGCTGGTGCGTGTAGCGGCGCGGTGCGATGGTGGCATCGCCGTGGTAGCTCTGCGACAGCATGGTGTAGCCGTGGCTGAGCATGGCGCGCAGGGCCTCGTTGCGGGTGCTGTCGTGGATGACCTGGAGCGCGCCCATGCCGGCCAGGCGGCTCTGCAGCTTGAGGATGCGGCGCGGCAGCGAGCTGATGCGCGCGCGTTCGCGGCGGCGGCGCTCGGATTCCAGCAGCGGCACGATGTGCGGATTGACCTGGCTGGCGATGAAGTAATTGACGTTGTAAAGACGCATCAGGCGGCGGCGCGGCATGTCGCTGCGCATGGAGCCGTCGACCCAGCGCTCCAGCGGCATGTAGGGCTGGTGCTGGCCTTCGGCGGTCTTGGTGGTGAGGGTGACCGGCGGGAACAGCACGGGTACCGCGCAGGAGGCGAGCACGGCGCTCCACACCAGCAGGTAGGGCGAGGTCAGCTCGTTCATCAGGCGCGACTTCTGGTTGGCGCCTATGGGCGAGATGCTGACGTTGATGTGGCGCCCGGTTTTCTCGAAGGCCTCCTGGAACGAGTATTCGCCGATGTTCTGGCGGATGAAGGTCTCCAGCTGCTTCTGGTTGGCGAAGCCCTTGCCGCGCAGGCCGTCGCTGAGCCTGTTCCAGCTCCAGGCGTGCTTGTAGAGCGCGTCGCCGTCGTAGTAGGCGGTCATTTCATCGCGGGTGTGGGTGCCGATCATGGAGGCCACCAGCGAGCCGGCGCTGGAGCCGGAGATCACGCTGGGCAGCAGGTCCTGCTCGTCCAGCGCCTTGCACACGCCGATGTGGAACATGCCCAGCGTGGCGCCGCCGGAGAGCTGCAGCGCGGGCTGGCCGAAGCTGCGCAGGATGTCCTCGAACAGGGCCAGCTTCTCGTCGTTGCTGAGGTGCTCGATGTTGGCGTCGCAGAGGTATTCCAGGCTTTCGCAGACCTGGCCGACGTAATCCTCGACCAGCTTCTTGGTGCCGACATGGGCGCGTCCGTAGAGGCGCGGGTTGCTCATGTTGCCGAGGTCGTGGTGCAGGCCCTCGCGCAACGCGCGGATGAGCAGCTTGTGGTTGTGCGACTGCTGCCACTGGCGCAGCGTCAGCAGGCGCTCGCGCAGCAGCTCGTGATGGTAGTCGCCGGAGGCGGTTTCCATCTTCCACAGGTCCATGCCGCTGAGCGCGTCGAGCTCGAGCGATATCTCCCGCCATTCGCCGTAGCTGTTCGCGTGCTCGCGCGCATTGCGCAGCTGCTCGAGGCGGGGATTCTGCCGGGGAGCGTTCAGCAGTGAGGTGTTCAGGATGGTGGCCATGCGCGCTCTCGTTTCCGTGGTCGCCGGTATTCCGGACGGGGAGTCTGCCGGTCATCCGGCGCGGCGGACAAGGCGACAAAAGTCAGAGCGCCGTACTCTAGGCACGCTGGTGGCGATCTGTCCACCCGGATTGTCAGATTGGCCGGAGATGACCCTGCGCGGCCGGCGCGCGCACCGGCGCCTCGCCGCGGAGACCTGTGCCGGATCGCCGGATTTGGCAAGGCGGCGACAGCGGCACATAATCGCGCGATCACGCGTTGCGCCCGGCCTGTCCGGGTCCGGCACGGCTTGAAACCCGCGCCCGCCGCCCGCATGTGTCCCATATCCGTTCCCGCAGGCCGCCCCCGTGCCCGCCGGCCTGTCCTCCTGGAGATGTCCGTGACCCTGTCCGAAGCCGCCCACCTGTCCGTTTCCCTGTCCGATGGCGCCGCCGCGCCGGCCGGCGCCGATGACGGAGGCGTGGCATCGGCCGCGTTCGAGCTGCTGCGCGAGGTCGAGCTGCCGGCCCTGCAGGCGGTGTTCAGCGAGTATCGTCACCGCGTCACGGGCGCGCGCCATCTGCATCTGGCCGCCGACAACAGCGAGAACGTGTTCGTGGTGGCGTTCAAGACCATGCCCGAGGATTCCACCGGGGTGGCGCACATCCTAGAGCACACCGTGCTCTGCGGCTCCGAGCGCTACCCGGTGCGCGACCCGTTCTTCCTGATGATCCGGCGCTCGCTCAACACCTTCATGAACGCCTTCACCGCCAGCGACTGGACCGCGTACCCGTTCGCCAGCCAGAACCGCCAGGACTTCGACAACCTGCTGCGCGTCTACCTCGACGCGGTGTTCTTCCCGCACCTGCATCCGCTGGACTTCGCCCAGGAGGGCATTCGCATCGAGCCGGAGCAGCCGGGCAATCCGGACACCGCGCTGGTCTACAAGGGCGTGGTGTTCAACGAGATGAAGGGTGCCATGAGCGCGGCCCACAGCGTGCTGCACGAGACGCTGAACAAGTACCTGTACCCGACCACGACCTATCACCACAATTCGGGCGGCGAGCCGGCGCACATCCCAGACCTCACGCACGAGGCGCTGCAGGCGTTCCACCGCCGCCACTACCACCCGTCCAACGCGGTATTCATGACCTTCGGCGACGAGCCGGTGGCCAGCCTGCAGGCGCGCTTCGAGACGCTGGCGCTGGCCCGCTTCGACGGCCGTGACCGGCCCGCCGCCAGCGAGCCGGTGCGCGGTCGCGACGAGAAGCGCTACGTGGCGCCGTTGCGCGTGGAAGAGGCCTATGCGCCGGAGAGCGAAGACGGCCCGCAGACGCATCATGTGCTGGGCTGGCTGCTCGGTCCCTCGGCCGATGCCCGCGCCCGTTTCGAGGCGCATCTGCTCAGCGGCGTGCTGCTGGAGAACTCGGCGTCGCCGCTGCGCCAGGCGCTGGAGACCAGCGAGCTGGGCGAGTCGCCGTCGGCACTCTGCGGCCTCGATGACAACAACCGCGAGATGGCGTTCGGCTGCGGCCTGGAGGGCTCCGAGCCGGAGCACGCGGCGGCAGTCGAACAGCTGGTGCTCGACACCCTGGCGCGCGTGGCCGAGGAGGGCGTGCCGCAGGAGGACGTGGAGGCCGTGCTGCACCAGTTCGAGCTGAGCCAGCGCGAGATCGGCGGCGACAGCTATCCCTACGGCCTGCAGCTGCTGCTCAACGGCATGGGCCATGTGCTGCAGGATGCCGACCCGCTCTCGGTGTGGGACATCGAGGCCGAGCTGGCGCGCCTGCGCGAGGCCATCCGCGATCCCGCTTTCGTGCCCGGCCTGGTGCGCCGCCTGCTGCTCGACAACCCCCATCGCGTCCGTGTCACGCTGCGTCCGGACAGCGAGCTGGCGGCCCGTCGCGATGCCCTAGAAGCCGAGCAGCTGGCGCGCATCCGCGCCGGGCTGGACGAGGCCGGGCTGGCGGCGCTCGCCGCCGGCGCCGAGGCGCTGGCCGAACGTCAGGCGCAGGAGAACGATGTTTCGCTGCTGCCCAAGGTGACGCTGGCCGACGTGCCGGCGCAGGTGAAGGCGCCTGGCGTCGGCGAGGCCCGCGCGCTGCTGCCGGGACTGCAGGCCACCAGCCATGTGCAGGGCACCAACGGCCTGTTCTACGAGCAGCTCATTGTCGACCTGCCGGCGCTGGACGAGCGCGAGGCGCAGCTGCTGCCGCTCTACACCAGCCTGTTCTCCGAGCTGGGTGCCGGCGGTGATGACTACCGCCGCCTGCAGCAGCGCCAGTCGGCGGTCAGCGGCGGCCTGCGCATGAGCCTGTCGGCGCGCACCTCGCTGACCGACCGGAACGCCGCGCAGGCGCATCTGGTGGTCAGCGGCAAGGCGCTGGCCTATAACCAGGAGGCGTTCCAGCAGCTGCTGCACGACACCTTCTCCAGCCTGCGTTTCGACGAGACCGGCCGCGTGCGCGACATCCTGGCGCAGCTCAAGGCGCGCTGGGAGGCCAGCATCACCGGACAGGGCCATGCCCTCGCCATGGGTGCCGCCGCGCGCGGCTTCAGCGCGCTGGCCGCGTTCCAGCAGCGCCAGGGCGGACTGGCCGGCATCCGCTTCATCCGCCAGCTCAACGAGCAGGTGCAGGCCGATGACGCCGCCCTGGCGGCGCTGGCCGGCGAGATGGCGGCACTGCACGGCAAGGTGGCCGTGGCGCCGCGCCAGCTGCTGCTGATCGGCGAGAGCGACACGCTGGCCGCCGCATCGGCGACGGCGGCATCGCTGTGGGCCGGCGCGCCGCTGCCGGCGGCGGCTGGCGGCATGATCCGGACTCCGGCGGATGAGCACGTCAACGAAGCCTGGCTGACCCAGACCCAGGTGCAGTTCTGCGCCCGCGCCTACCCGGCGGTGCCGGTCGACCATGCCGATGCCCCGGCGCTGATGGCGCTGGGCGGTTTCCTGCGCAACGGCTTCCTGCACCGCGCCATCCGCGAGCAGGGCGGTGCCTACGGCGGTGGCGCCGGCTACGACGGCAACGCCTGCGCCTTCCGTTTCTTCTCCTACCGCGACCCGCGCTTCGCCGAGACCCTGGCCGACTTCGACGCCAGCCTGGACTGGCTGCAGTCGCACCGCCACGGCGCCGACCAGCTCGAAGAGGCGCTGCTCGGCATCTTCGCCGACATGGACAAGCCGCTGTCGCCGGCCGGCGAGGCCCGCCAGGCGTTCCACAACGGCCTCTACGGCCGCACCATCGAGCAGCGCCAGCGCCTGCGCGAGCGCCTGCTGGCGCTGACGCTGGATGACCTGCGCACGGTCGCCGCGCGCTACCTCGATCCGGCCCGCGCCGCGACGGCGGTCATCGCGCCGTCGGCGAAGGCCGATGTCGCCGAGTCGCTGGGGCTGACGCCACGCCGGCTGTGAGCCGGGATGGTCGTGGCAGCCCGCCCTGCGCTGGCAGGCGCCGGGTCGCAGTGGCGACAAGCGCTACCCGCGTCGGGCACGCCGCCGGCCCCGGTGCTCACTTCATGCCGGGCAGGATGTAGGGTGTGCGTTTCGGGGTTTCGATGGGCTGGTAGCGTCCGGAGTTGCCGGGACGGGCAGGCGTGATATCGCGTTGGCGGACCGGCTTTTCGTAGACGATATTGCTCTTGTATTTGAACACCACGGTAT
>NZ_PTQZ01000119.1 GCF_002943415.1 Amnimonas aquatica
CCCGCCAGCCAGTGCCGGGCATAGTCGTGTACCGGGCCGGCGATCAGTGCCGCGTAGGCCTCCAGCGGCCAAGGCAGGTCGTCACCGGACGCGCTGCGGGCGCGTATCCAGTCCGCCACCTGGCGCATGCCGGCCTGCAGGTCCGCGCGCATCTCCGGCTCCGCGGCCGCCTCCGCCAGCACCACCCGGTGGTTGAACAGGAACGATGCCCAGTCCGGGTTGGCGCAGATCCAGTCGACATGCGCGTGCACGATGGCGCGGATGCCGTCGCGCAGGTTGTCCGCGCGCGCCAGGTACTCCCCTTGCAGCACGCGGAAACGACGCAGCCCTTCCAGATAGACCTCGGCGGCAATGCGCTCCTTGTTGCCGAAGTGGTGGTAGAGGCTGCCCGTGCTGGCGCCCGAGGCGGCACGGATCATGTCGATCGTGGTGGCCTCGACGCCATGCTGCGCGAAGCAGCCGAGGGCGGCCCGGATGATGGACTCGCGGCGCGAGCTTGACCTGTCTGCCATGATTGGAAGATTATTCTAGAATAATGTTTTAGTCCATAGCCCGATGACCACACCGGTCACCGGCCCGTCCCGGAGCGCACCATGTCAAAAGCCCTCGCCCTGTTCAACCGTCTCAAGACCCTGCCCGGCGGCACCCGCATCTTCACGCTCGGCGTCTGCCGCACCGCGCCCTACTTCGGCAGCATCCGCCCGCACATCACCGACCTGGCGCCCGGCCTGGCACGCGTCGAACTGCGCAAGCGCCGTTCGGTGGAGAACCATCTGGGCACCGTGCACGCCATCGCCATGTGCAACATGGCCGAGCTGGCCGGCGGCCTGATGACGGATGTCTCGGTGCCGGCCGGCGCGCGCTGGATCCCGTCCGGCATGACGGTGAAATACCTGAAGAAGGCGAAGACCGATCTGGTGGCCACGGCGGATGGCAGCGGCATCGACTGGAACGCCGGCGGCGACGTGGTGACCACGGTGCAGGTGCGCGACACCGCCGGCGAACTGGTATTCACCGCGGATATCACCATGAACGTTAAGCTGGCGGGCTGACGGCCGGCCCCCGCATCACCACAGCGCCAGCGGCGGCTCCCCCAGCCGTGACAGCTGCACTTCCAGGTCATCGACATGCGACTGCCACCAGGCCGGCGTGTCGAACCAGGGGAAGGCGCGCGGGAACGCCGGATCCTGCCAGCGCAGGGCCAGCCAGCCGGCGTGATGCACCATGCGCAGGGCGCGCAGGGGCTCGATCAGTGCCAGTTCGGCGCTGTCGAAGTCGCGGAACATGGCATAGCCGTCGAGCAGCTCGGCGAGCTGCAGGGTCTGCTCGGCGCGCGTGCCGCTGAGCAGCATCCACAGGTCCTGCACGGCGGGCGCCGTCTGGCAGTCGTCGAAGTCCAGCAGCCAGGGGCCGTCATCACGCGTCCACAGCACATTGCCGGGGTGGCAGTCGCCCTGGGTGCGGATGCCGCGGACGCCGTCCAGCCCGCTGGCCGTCACGCCTTCGCGCAAGGCCGCCACCACATCCCGGTAGCGCGATGCCAGATGCGCCGGCAGCAGCGCGAGCACATGCCCGGCCGGCTCGTCGAGGAAGCGCGCCGCAGTCAGCGCCGGGCGCGCGGCGAACGGCCGCGTCTCCGCCACCGCGTGCATGCGTCCCAGCAGCATGCCGATGCGGTGCAGCTGGTCCGGGTCGCCCGCCTCCAGGCCCTGGCCGCCCTTGCGCGGGAACAGCGCGTAACGGTAACCGTCGTGATGAAACAGGGTTTCGCCAGCGGCATCGGCCAGTGGCTCCACCACCGGCAGGCCGGCATCGGCCAGCTCGCGGGTGAAGGCGTGCTCCTCGCGCAGCTGCGCGTCGGACCAGCGATGCGGTCGGTAGAACTTGGCCACCAGCGGCTGGGCATCCTCGATGCCGACCTGCCAGACCCGGTTCTCGTAGCTGTTGAGGGGGAAGACGCGGGCATCGCTGAGATACCCGGCCGACTCCACCGCCGCGATCACGTGATCGGGCGAAAGACGGGCGTAATCGGCATAGCTTTCGCCGGCGTCACGACGGGCGTCATCAGCGCCGCCGGCATCATCGGGTGCCGTGGCATGGCTCGGGAAAACGCTCACCAGGCCACCATCAGAAAATGAATATCCACGCCAGCAGACCGCCGAGGATCAGCCACTTGATGATGTAGTACAGCGTGCGGTTCTGCTTCTTGAGCTTCTTCGCGACGATGCGGATCTGGTAGATGTAGCGGAAGGCCTTGTTGATGCCGCCGGTCTTGTCGCCCTCGGTATTGGGCGAGCTGGCGGCGGTCATGACGTTGCGCGCGAACCAGTGGTTGAAGGCCTGCGCCCAGCGCGCGGTCATCGGCCGCTCGATGTCGCAGAGCAGGATGATGCGGTTCTGCTCGGTCTTGTTCTCGGCGTAGTGGATGTAGGTCTCGTCGAACATCACGCCGGCGCCGTCGCGCCAGCTGTAGCGTTCTCCATCGACATCGATGAAGCAGCGGTCATCGTTCGGGGTGATCAGGCCGAGGTGGTAGCGCAGCGAGCCGGCGAACGGGTCGCGGTGCTTGACCAGGCGGCTGCCCGGCGGCAGTTCGGTGAACATGGCGGCCTTGACCGAATCCAGCCCGCGCACCAGCTCGGTGGTCTTCGGGCACAGCTCGGCAGCGGACGGGTGGCCATCCTCGTACCACTTCAGGTAGAAGCGCTTCCAGCCGACCTTGAAGAAGGAGTTGAAGCCGACATCGTTGTACTCGCCGGAGACCTTGATCAGGCCGCGGTCGGCCAGCGCCTGCGCCTCGTCGCGGATGGTCTCCCAGTTGTCCTCCAGCACCTTCAGGTCCGGGAAGTATTCGCTGGACAGGTAGGGCGTGTTCGGCACCTTCGACCACCAGTACATGATGACGTTGACCGGCGCCATGATCGTCGAGTGATCGAAGAACTGACGGAAGAACTTGTGCTTGACCTTGCCGCGACGGTGCACGTAGACCGCGGAAACGATGAACAGCGCCAGAATTAACCATTTCATGGGAGGAGACCTGTCTGGAGGCAACCTGCTGCCCGAATGCCGGGGAACACAACGCGATTCTAGCGATTGCGCCAGGGGAAAAACATCGCCCGGCGGCGGTTCCGGACAGTCTCCGAAAAACCCGTCTGCGGCCATGCCCGCAGACGGGTGCGCATCACCACATCAGGTCGTCGGGAATCGGATAATCGGCGTAGGGATCGTCCTCGGCCTTGTCCTCGGCTCGGCGCTCGTTGAGCTGGACGATGACACCGGCATCGCGCTGGCGGATGCGCTCCGCCACCACCGCCGGCACCAGCTCGTAGGCATCGCCGGCGGGACCGCCGGCCAGCCGCACCACGGCGACCTGGCCGCGCACCAGCTGGTCGTGCTGGGCACCGGTGACCATCAGCTTCTTGACCTTCCTGCCATCGACGAACTGCCAGCTCTGCTCGCCGCCGGCACGGCCGATGCGATGCTGCTCGATGAGCTGGCGCACCTGCGCGGCCAGCGCCTTCTCCGCCTGTGCCTGCTGCAGCTGGCGATTGGCCTCGCGATCCTTCTCCGCCTGCTCGCTGCGCGCGCGCTGCGCCAGCTCGGCGGCGGACTCGCCGTCGCTACGGCCCTTGGCGGCCTGGCGACGAGCGTGGTCGGCCTGGCGGGCGCGCTTCTGGTCGGCGAGTCCGGCCTTCAGCAGCTGGTCCTTGAGCGATGCCATCTCAGCCCTCCCGCGCCGCCAGCACCGCCTCGACGCGGCCCGACGTGTAGAACGGCAGCAGCTGCCGGCGGATGATGCCCTCCAGCATGCCGTTCCCGTGCAGCACCGCGATGATCGGCGGCGCGAAGCGCATGAATTCGGCCAGGATCATGTCGCGGGTGACGCCGACCTCGACCAGCAGGTAGACCAGCGAATGGTCGCCGTACTTGTCGAAGAAGCTGTCGATGCTGACATCGATCACGGTGGCGTAGTAGCTGGACTTGCGCAGCTCGCCGCGCCAGTACTCGTAGCCGATGACGAAGAACTCCTCCAGGCTGTCGGCCGACACGTACTGGCGGAAATCGCTGGCCGGGCGGTGCTTGACGCCGGCCCAGACATCCAGCGCCAGGTCGCGCAGGGCCTGGTCGCTGAGCTTCTTCAGCAGGGCTTCCTCGCTGTGCTGCAGCGTGGCCTTGGTGCTCTTGCGGACATAGTTGTGCAGGCCTTCGTCGAGGGTCTTCTCCAGGTTCGGCGACGCCTTGCTGAGCACCGACTTGCCCAGGCCCATGAGCGTGGAGGCGCCGGGAATGCCGCGCGCCGCCTCGTTGCCCTGCGCCAGGTAGCCCTTGATGCCGCGGTAGATCAGGTCCGAGGCCAGGTCGACCAGCAGCGGGTTGCCCAGCACCTCGTGCACCAGGCGCTCGCGCACCTCGCGCATCTCCACCGCCTTGTTGACGATCTCGCGCACCTGCTGGTCGGAAATGATGTCGGTCAGCCGGGTATCGTCATGGATGGGATGGGCATGCAGCACGCGGGCGATGTCGCCGACCAGCTCGGGAATGCCGCCGGCCATGGGCATGTGCACGGCATAGGTGTGCGCCGTGGCCTTGATCTGCTCGCGCGTCACCACCTGGTTCAGGGTCAGACGCTCGGCATTGGCGAGGTCGGCGTCGAGCTCGCGGGCCAGGTGCGCCTGCAGGCCGTCGCCGGTCAGCAGCGCCAGCGCATGCTCGACATGCGCCTCGTAGAGCGCGGCCACCACCGGATGCTGGATGGATGTGGTCATCATGACTCCGTTGTCGTTGTTGTTCCCGCCCGGCCCGCGCTCAGCGCGCGTAGGTCCGTTCGAGATAATCCAGGATATCGGCCGACTCGAACAGGGCCGCGCCGGTGTTGGGATCTTCCAGATAGGGCACCTGCACGCAGCCGTGAACCTGCATGAAGGCCTCGCGCTTGCCACCCGCAATCGGCCTGTAGGGACCGGGCTTGAGTCGCTGCACGGCCGGACCGATCTCGGTCCAGTGCTCCTTGCCGAGGTTGTGCAGCGCGTAGGGCAGCTCCAGCTCGCACAGGCGCTCGCGCACCGGGCGGGAATACGGGCTGGCCTCGAAGCTCCACAGCCGCAGCGGCTGCGCCGGCACCTTCGCCGGTGTCGCCTTCAAGCCGCGCAGGCCGCGGCTGATGGTCGCCAGGTAACCGCCGGCCTTGCGCAGCGCTCCCGCCCGGTAGGCGGAGGGCGTGGCGCGACCGGCATAGGTGCGGAACAGGTACTCGACGATATCCGCCGACTCATGGAGCACCGTGCCGGTGTTGGGGTCGGACAGCAGCGGGAACTGCAGCTTGCCGCCGAGCTGCTCGGCCTCCGGGCGAAAACGGGCGCCGCCCTTGGGGCAGGGCCGGATGTCCAGGTCGAGATGCAGCGCGGAGGCCGCCTCGCGGACCAGGCGGCAGTACGGCGAGGCCTCGATGTCATAGAGCACCGGCCGCTGCGCCGGCTGCCGGAAATGCGGCTTGCCGGCCGCGCCGCCGCGCCAGCCCGCCAGC
>NZ_PTQZ01000012.1 GCF_002943415.1 Amnimonas aquatica
ATGCAAAACATATATCAATAAAAACTCAGCGACCTTGCCATGACGTTTTTCATGGATTCTGGTTTACGATGCATCACACATGAATACATCTTGATCCACTTGATTTGCTACAGTTTTTACAAACGGTGGCGCAGGTATTTGGCGGTATTTATTCCATGACGGAACAGCCCTCCCTCCATGAGGAGCTTGTGCATCTGAGATCGGAGATCGGCCGGCTGACGGACGAGATCACCGGTCTGACCAAGGAAAATGATGTGCTCCGCTCTGAAATCAATTTTCTCAAGCGTGCTGCCGAGTATTTCTACAAGGAAAGTCTCGACGCCCGCCGCTGATTGCTCCTGCCTCCTGCGCAAGCTCGTGGTGACGCGCGCCTGGCGATGAGCAGCATCATTGCCGCGGGCTATCGCGGGTTTCCTGCGGGCCGGCATGCCGTGTCGTCACAGGGCTGGCAAGCCGGCGCACTAGAAATGAAAAAGCCCCGCATAGCGGGGCTTTTTCATTTCCCGCCCGGTGGTCCCGGGAGGGCATCGAATTTGGTGGGCCGTGAAGGATTCGAACCTTCGACCAATGGATTAAGAGTCCACTGCTCTACCAACTGAGCTAACGGCCCGCAGGGTGACGCGGGGGTACTACATTCTACAACATCCACCGCCGGAGCGGAGGGGGTGGGGTGGCCGATGGGACTCGAACCCACGACAGCCGGAATCACAATCCGGGACTCTACCAACTGAGCTACGGCCACCACATTTTCGCATGAGGGTTGGCGCGCCCGGCAGGGCTCGAACCTGCGACCCTCGGCTTAGAAGGCCGATGCTCTATCCAGCTGAGCTACGAGCGCATTCCGCTTGTGCCAGACCTGGGAGCTTTTGGTCGGGGTAGAGGGATTCGAACCCCCGACATCCTGCTCCCAAAGCAGGCGCGCTACCGGACTGCGCTATACCCCGATCTTGCAGCCTGAACTGCCGAACCGGCGTGCCTCATTGCGAGGGCGCATATTACGGAGATGCCCCCGGAGCGTCAACACAATATATCGCGCCTGGCGCTCGACTGCCGAAAGTTTCGGCATGTGGCGACGATGGGGCCGCATGCCACGCATGTCCTATATAGATGGAAACAGCGCGGGCAGAGGCAGCCAGGCAACGGCGGGCAGATGCTCGCACCAGCCAGGGCAGCCGTCGCTGCCGGGGGCATCGGGCGTGCAGGGCTTGCGGTGGTACCGGGGCTGCGCGCTCCTGCCGATGGCGGTCTTTCATTCTGTCCGGCTTTCTCTATAATCCTGACCCTTGCTTTTCGGCAGGTGCTGCCGCGAGCCCCGTTTTCCGTCCGCCAGGACTCCTACCCATTTGCTGAGGTTGTCATGCAAGTCACTGTTGAAACCGTCTCCAACCTGGAACGCCGCGTCAAGGTGGTGGTGCCTGCCGCCAAGATCGACCAGGACGTCAGCGCGCGCGTGGCCAAGGCCGCCCGCACCATCCGCATGGATGGCTTCCGTCCGGGCAAGGTGCCGCTTTCCCTGGTGCAGAAGCGTTTCGGCGAGTCCATCCGCCAGGAAGCCCTGGGCGAGATCATCCGTGACAGCTTCTACGAAGCCGTGACCCAGGAAAAGCTGAACCCGGCCGGTTTCCCGAGCATCGAGGAAGTGACCGACAAGGCTGGCGAAGACCTGGCCTTCACCGCCCTGGTCGAGGTCTATCCGGAACTGGCGCTGGCCGGCTTCGGCGACATCAAGGTCGAGCGCCCGGTGGTCGAGATCAGCGATGCCGACATCGATGAAATGATCGAGAACCTGCGCAAGCAGCGCGCAACCTTCGAAGACAGCAGCGATGCCGCCGCCGATGGCGACAAGGTGACCCTGGACTTCGCCGGCACCATCGACGGCGAGGCCTTCGAAGGCGGCACCTCGCAGAACTTCGACCTGGTGCTGGGTTCCAATCGCATGATCCCGGGCTTCGAGACCGGCATCGTCGGCATCAAGGCCGGTGAAGAGCGCGACATCAACGTGACCTTCCCGTCCGACTACCAGGCCGAGCACCTGCGCGACAAGGCCGCGGTGTTCAAGATCACCGCCCACAAGGTCAGCAAGCAGGTGCTGCCGGCCGTCGACGAAGCCTTCCTGTCGGCCTTCGGTGTCAAGGACGGCGGCCTCGAGAAGTTCCGCGAAGACGTGCGCAAGAACATGACCCGCGAGCTGAAGCAGGCGGTGAAGAACAAGGTCAAGACCCAGATCATGGATGCGCTGCTGGCCGGCAACACGGTCGAGGCCCCCAAGGCCCTGGTCGCCAACGAGATCAACCGTCAGCGCCAGGCCATGTTCCAGCAGTTCGGCGGCGGCGCCAAGCTGGACCCGAAGATGCTGCCGGACGAGCTGTTCGCCGAGCAGGCTCAGCGCTCCGTCTCCCTCGGCCTGCTGATCAGCCAGATCATCAAGGACAAGGCCCTGGAAGTGGATCAGGAGCGCGTGCGCGTCCTGGTCGAGGAAGTGGCCGAGTCCTACGAGACTCCGGAAGACGTGGTGAACTACTACTACGGCAACCGCGAGCAGCTGGCCCAGGTCGAAGCCCTGGTGCTCGAGGACCAGGTGGTCGATGCGGTGCTGGGTGAAGCCCAGGTCACCGACCAGGCCGCCAAGTACGTCGACGTGGTGCGTTCGACTGCTCGCTGATCGCGCGGTCCGCTGCCCGCGGCCTTGACCTCGGGCTGCTCTGCCATGACACTCCCGGTGTATGTCCCTGACTGCCCGGGAGTGTTTTTTTGTGCGCCCGCGGGGCTTCGCGTCCCGGGGCATGGCGGCAGGGCCGGTGTCATCACGCATCCGTTCACACAGGATTTCACATGAAGATCGATTACTCGGCAGGTATCCCGCAGGGCATGGAGCCCCGCAACCTGGGCCTGGTGCCCATGGTGGTCGAACAGTCGGCACGCGGCGAGCGCGCCTTCGACATCTACTCGCGCCTGCTGCAGGAGCGCGTGATCTTCCTGGTCGGCCAGGTCGAGGACCACATGGCCAACCTGGTGGTGGCGCAGCTGCTGTTCCTGGAGTCGGTCAATCCGGACAAGGACATCCATATCTACATCAACTCGCCGGGCGGTTCGGTCACGGCGGGCATGGCGATCTACGACACCATGAAGTTCATCAAGCCGGACGTGTCCACCACCTGCATCGGCCAGGCCGCCTCCATGGGCGCCTTCCTGCTCTCGGCGGGCACCAAGGGCAAGCGTTTCTGCCTGCCCAACTCGCGCGTGATGATCCACCAGCCGCTGGGCGGCTTCCAGGGCCAGGCCTCGGACATCGCCATCCACGCGCAGGAAATCCTGCAGATCAAGCACCGCCTGAACGAGCTGCTGGCCGAGCACAGCGGTCAGCCCATCGAGAAGATCGAGCGTGATACGGATCGCGACAACTTCATGACGGCGGATGATGCCCGCCAGTACGGTCTGATCGACCAGGTGCTGGCCAAGCGTCCGTAAGACCCGGACGCGGGCTTCGGTTACAGATAAAGACAGCCCGGCGGCAGTGGCAGGCCGGGCAACAGAGGGGCAGGAATGACGGAAGAAAGACGGGGCGGGGACAGCAAGCTGCTGTTCTGTTCGTTCTGCGGCAAGAGCCAGCACGAGGTCCGCAAGCTGATCGCGGGCCCGTCGGTCTACATCTGCGACGAGTGCGTCGATCTCTGCAACGACATCATCCGCGAGGAAGTGCAGGACAAGACCGACGAGAAGACGGCCGACCGGCTGCCGACGCCGCGCGAGCTGAAGTCCACGCTCGATGACTACGTCATCGGCCAGGACCAGGCCAAGCGCGTGCTCGCCGTGGCCGTGTACAACCACTACAAGCGCCTGCGCGCGGGCATGAAGAAGGCCCAGGGCAGCCGCGGCACCGAGGTCGAGCTGTCGAAGAGCAATATCCTGCTCATCGGCCCGACCGGCTCGGGCAAGACGCTGCTGGCCGAAACGCTGGCGCGCCTGCTCAACGTGCCGTTCACCATCGCCGACGCGACCACGCTGACGGAAGCCGGCTATGTCGGCGAGGATGTCGAGAACATCATCCAGAAGCTGCTGCAGAAGTGCGACTACGACGTCGAGAAGGCGCAGACGGGCATTGTCTACATCGACGAGATCGACAAGATCTCGCGCAAGTCGGACAACCCGTCGATCACTCGCGACGTGTCGGGCGAGGGCGTGCAGCAGGCGCTGCTCAAGCTCATCGAGGGCACCATTGCCAGCGTGCCGCCGCAGGGTGGCCGCAAGCACCCGCAGCAGGAGTTCCTGCAGGTCGACACCTCGAACATCCTGTTCATCGTCGGTGGCGCTTTCGCGGGCCTGGACAAGGTCATCCAGCAGCGCTCCGAGCCGGGCGGCATCGGCTTCGGCGCTTCGGTGAAGAGCGTGTCCAAGGCGCCGAGCACGGGCGAGCTGTTCCAGAGCGTGCAGCCCGAGGATCTGGTCAAGTTCGGCCTGATCCCGGAGTTCGTCGGCCGCCTGCCGGTGGTGGCGACGCTGACCGAGCTCAACGAGGAAGCGCTGGTGCAGATCCTGACCGAGCCGAAGAACGCGCTGACCAAGCAGTACGGCAAGCTCTTCGACATGGAGGGGGCTGCGCTGGAGTTCCGTCCCGAGGCGCTCAAGGCCATCGCTGGCAAGGCGCTGGAGCGCAAGACCGGTGCGCGCGGCCTGCGCTCCATCCTCGAGGGCATCCTGCTCGGCACCATGTACGAGTTGCCGTCGCTGGAAGGCGTCAGCAAGGTGGTGGTGGACGAGAAGGTGGTGCAGGGCGAGTCCGATCCGCTGCTGGTCTATGACAACCCGGAAACCGCGCGCGTGGTGCCGGAGTAAGTTCGCCGCGCGGCCTGGCGCCGTGCGGGATGTGCAAAAAAGGGCCCGCTCGGGCCCTTTTTTGTGGCCGCCATGGTCGGCGCTCCGTCCGCCGGCGCCAGCTGGCGGCACGCCGGAGCGGTGCCCGGTCTTTGCTTTCCTGACTCTTTTTGTCGGCTTTTCGATCAAAGCCGCCATGACGACCTTGTAATCCACCTGCATCTCCCCCAGAAAGCAGACATGTGCCCGGGGAAAACGGCCCCGGCAGAGTCCGGAGAACAAGCATGGTGTCTGAGCGACTGCAGCTTCCGCTGCTGCCCCTGCGTGATGTCGTCATCTACCCGCACATGGTCATTCCGCTGTTCGTGGGCCGCGAGCGCTCGATCGAGGCGCTGGACCAGGCCATGGCCGCCGACAAGCAGATCTTCCTGGTGTCGCAGAAGGATGCCGCCGAGGATGACCCGCGCCAGCCCGGCCTCTACGCGATCGGCACCGTGGCGCAGATCCTGCAGCTGCTGAAGCTGCCCGACGGCACCGTCAAGGTGCTGGTCGAGGGCCTGCGTCGCGCCGAGCTGACCGATGTCGAGGAGCGCGACCAGGCGCTGATCGCCGGCCTGCGCGAAATCCCCGCCGAGGACCTGGTGCGTGCCGAGGCAGAGGTGCTGGCACGCACGCTGCTGGGCCAGTTCGACCAGTACGTCAAGCTCTCGAAGAAGGTCGCCAACGAGGTGCTGACCTCGGTGGCCGGCATCGACGAGCCCGGCCGCCTCGCCGATACCATCGCCGCGCACCTGTCGCTGCGGCTGGAGGAGAAGCAGGCCATCCTCGATATCCTGCCGGTGCAGGAGCGCGTCGAGCACCTGATGGCGCTGATGGAGTCCGAGATCGATGTGCTCAAGGTCGAGAAGCGCATCCGCGGCCGCGTCAAGAAGCAGATGGAGAAGAGCCAGCGCGAGTACTACCTGAACGAGCAGATCAAGGCCATCCAGAAGGAGCTGGGCGATCTCGGCGAGGGTGGCGAGGACGAGCTGTCGGAGATCGAACAGCGCATGGTGCGTGCCGGCCTGCCGCTGNCTACATCGACTGGATGCTGGGCGTGCCCTGGAAGAAGCGCAGCAAGGTGCGCATCGACCTGCAGAAGGCGCGCGAGATCCTCGACGCCGACCACTTCGGCCTGGAGGAGGTCAAGGACCGCATCCTCGAGTACCTCGCCGTGCAGTCGCGGGTGAAGAAGCTCAACGGCCCGGTGCTCTGCCTGGTCGGCCCGCCGGGCGTGGGCAAGACCTCGCTCGGCCAGTCCATCGCCAAGGCCACCAACCGCCAGTTCGTGCGCATGGCGCTGGGCGGCGTGCGTGACGAAGCCGAGATCCGCGGTCACCGCCGCACCTACATCGGCTCCATGCCGGGCAAGCTGATCCAGAAGCTGTCCAAGGTCGGCGTGCGCAATCCGCTGTTCCTGCTCGACGAAATCGACAAGATGGCTTCCGACATGCGCGGCGATCCGTCGTCGGCGCTGCTGGAGGTGCTCGATCCGGAGCAGAACAAGGCCTTCAACGACCACTACCTGGAGGTCGACTACGACCTGTCCGAGGTCATGTTCCTGTGCACCGCGAACTCCATGAACATTCCGGCGCCGCTGCTGGACCGCATGGAGATCATCCGCCTGCCCGGCTACACCGAGGACGAAAAGGTCGGCATCGCCCGCCAGTACCTGATTCCGAAGCAGCTGGAGGCCGCCGGCCTGAAGCCGGACGAGCTGTCGCTGAGCGAAGGCGCCTGCCGCGACATCGTGCGCTACTACACCCGCGAGGCCGGCGTGCGCTCGCTTGACCGCGAGATCGCCAAGATCTGCCGCAAGGCGGTGAAGGAGGCGGTCATGGGCACGCGCAGCGGCCCGCTGACGGTCGACGAGGCCCGTCTCGAGGACTACCTCGGCGTGCGCAAGTTCAACTACGGCAAGGCCGAGGCGGAGGATCAGGTGGGCCAGGTCACCGGCCTGGCCTGGACCTCGGTGGGCGGCGAGCTGCTCACCATCGAGGCCGCTGCCGTGCCCGGCAAGGGCGGGGCGGTCATGACCGGCTCGCTGGGCGATGTCATGCAGGAATCCATTCGCGCGGCCATGACCGTGGTGCGTTCGCGCGCCCGCGTGCTCGGCCTGGCGCCGGACACCTGGGAGAAGCGTGACATCCACATCCACATGCCCGAGGGCGCTACGCCGAAGGACGGTCCGAGCGCCGGCATCGGCATGTGCACGGCGCTGGCCTCGGTGCTGACCGGCATCGCGGTGCGTGCCGATGTCGCCATGACCGGCGAGATCACGCTGCGCGGCCAGGTGCTGCCCATCGGCGGCCTGAAGGAGAAGCTGCTGGCGGCGCATCGCGGCGGCGTGCGCACGGTGATCATCCCGGACGAGAACGCGCGCGACCTGAAGGACATTCCGGAAACGGTGAAGTCGGCGCTGGAGATCCGCACGGTGAAATGGATCGACGAAGTGCTGGCGATCGCGCTCACGCAGCAGCCGGTGCCGCTCAGCGAGGAGGCCTATGCCGAGGGTCTGGCACGGGTCGAAAAGCGTGAAATCCCGGCGGCCAGTCACCATTGACCGGCTGCCGGGCTGTATTTTTGCCGTCTTCGGGGCGATTTCGCGGAGTTTTGCTTGACCCCCCGCAAGAGGGCGTTTTATAAATCCATCCACTCGGGCGACAGACGTCGTGTCGCCAGCGGAACACACAACAATCAAAACGGTTTTTCATCGCACATTGAAGGGGACTACCTGTGAACAAGTCTGAACTGATCGACGCCATCGCCGACGCCGCCAACCTGACCAAGGCCGATGCCGGCCGTGCTCTGGATGCGACGGTTGCTGCCGTGACCGCCGCCCTGAAGGCTGGTGACGCAGTCACCCTCGTCGGCTTCGGCACCTTCGCCGTCAAGGAGCGCGCCGCCCGCACCGGCCGCAACCCGCAGACCGGCAAGGAAATCAAGATCGCCGCCTCGAAGACCCCGTCCTTCAAGGCCGGCAAGGGTCTGAAGGACGCCGTCAACGGCTGATGCCCTGCCGCAAGGCGTTCCGGCATACCTCGAGAGCGCGCCCTGATCGGCGCGCTTTTTTCATCCTGCAGGGGCAGGACTTCTGATTCGGCTGTAGGTCTCCATGCAAGAATTTCGTGAAATGGTACGCGGCTGGCTGGGCAAGAGCCTGCTCGCGCTTCTGGCCATCCCGTTTGTGTTCGTGGGCATCGAGTCCTATTTCGGCGGCAGCTCCGATCCGGTGGTGGCCGAGGTGGACGGCAACGAGATCAACCAGAGCCTGCTCGACCGCGCGGTGGACAACCAGCGTCAGCAGCTGCTGGCACGCATGGGGCCGGATGCCGTCCTCAGCGCCAGCGAACAGGCCGTCCTGCGCGAGCGCGTGCTGGACAGCCTGATCCAGCGCCAGCTGCTCACCGATGCTGCCGAACGCGCCGGCTACCGCGTCTCCGATGCCACCGTGCAGCAGCTGATCCGCGACACGCCGACCTTCCAGGAAGGCGGCCAGTTCTCGCCGCAGCGCTACATGCTGGCGCTGAGCCAGATCGGCGAGACGCCGAAGACCTTCCCGGCGCGAGCGCGCCAGGAGATCGTCACCACGCAGCGTCTCTCCGGCTGGCTGATGAGCTCGTTCGTCACCACCGCCGAGCTGGACCAGCTGGCGGCGCTGGACGGCCAGCAGCGTGACGTCTCCTACGCCGTGATCCCGGCCAGCCGCTTCCAGGCCCAGGCCACGGTGTCCGAAGCCGAGATCAAGGCCGACTACGACAAGTCCGGTGACCGTTTCCGCACGCCGGAGCAGGTCAGCGTGCAGTACCTGCTGCTGACCCGCGACCAGTTCGCCGCACAGGCCAAGGTCGAGCCGGCAGACATCCAGGCCCGCTACGACGAGCGCATCAAGGTTCTGTCCGCCAACGAGGAACGCCGTGCTTCGCACATCCTCATCGCGGTCGATGACAAGACCAAGGATGCCGATGCCAAGGCCCGGATCGAGAAGCTGGCCAAGGAGGTCGCCGAAGGCGCCGACTTCGCCGCGCTGGCCAAGGCCAACTCCTCGGATCCGGCTTCGGCACCGAATGGTGGCGACCTCGGCTATGCCGCTCACGGCATGTACGTGCCGGAGTTCGACAGCGCCCTGTTCGGTCTGGCCAGACCGGGTGACGTGTCGGCGGTCATCAAGACCCAGTTCGGCTATCACCTGATCAAGCTCGCCGATATCCGTCGTCCGGACGTGCCCAGCCTGGAGTCGCTGCGTCCGGCTCTGGAGAAGGAGGCCCGCGAAGCCAAGGCCGACGAGCTCTACAGCCATGCCGTCGAGAAGCTGGATGCCGAGGTCTACGAGTCCGCCGACCTGCAGGAGCCGGCGCGTCTGAACCAGATCGGCGTGCAGACCACGCCGCTGTTCGAGCGCACCGGCGGTGCCGGTATCGCGGCCGAGCGCCGTGTCGTCGACACGGCCTTCAGCGACGACGTGGTGAAGGATCGCAAGAACTCCGCCGCCATCACGCTCAAGGATGGCAGCACGCTCTGGCTGCGTCTCGCTAGCCACCAGCCGGCGCGCAAGCTGCCGCTGGCCGAGGTGTCGGATGCCATCCAGGCCCGCCTGAAGCAGCAGAAGGCCCTGGCCCTGGCGCTGGCCGAGGCCGAGAAGGTGCGTGATGCCAGCAAGGGCAAGTCGCTGGCCGAAGCCGCCGCCGCTGCCGGTCTGAGCCTGCAGACCCAGGCCGGTGTCGGTCGCCGCACCGTGCTGGCTTCGCCGGAGCTGCTCACCGATGTCTTCCGCGCGCCGCGTCCGGTCGACGGCAAGCCGGTCGCCGTTGCGGTGAAGCTGGGTGATGCCGCCGCCGTGCTGCAGGTCACCGCCGTGAAGCCGGGCGAGGCGCTGGCGCCGGAAGAGCGCAGCGTGACCCAGGGCATGCTGGCGCAGAACCGCGGCCAGCAGGAGCTGCAGGACGTGCTCGGCTTCCTCAAGCAGGAAGCCAAGGTGAAGCTGCACAAGTCCGCCTCGGCTGATTGAGGCGTCGACCGGGCGGCCGGGCCTGTCTTCGACAGCCCGGCTTGCCCCATGAAAAAAGCCCGCATATGCGGGCTTTTTTCATGGGGCGCTCATGGCGCCGGCCTTGGCCGGCTCAGATCGCGTCCAGCGACGGCATGGCAACGGTGTTGAAACCGCCGTCGACGTAGAGGATCTCGCCGCTGATGCCCGAGGCTAGGTCGGAGCTCAGGAAGGCGGCGGCGTTGCCGACCTCCTCGATGGTGACGTTGCGGCGCAGCGGCGTGGCGGCTTCGTTGTAGGACAGCATCTTGCGGAAGTCCTTGATGCCGCTGGCGGCCAGTGTGCGGATCGGGCCGGCGGAGATGCCGTTGACGCGGATGCCGTCCGGGCCGAGGCTGGCGCTGAGGTAGCGCACGTTGGCTTCCAGCGAGGCCTTGGCCAGGCCCATGACGTTGTAGTTCGGCACCACGCGCTCGGCACCGAGATAGGTCAGGGTCAGGATGCTGCCGTTGCGGCCCAGCATGAGCGGCTTGGCGGCCTGGGCGAGGGCGCCGAAGCTGAACGAGCTGATGTCGTGGGCGATGCGGAAGCCTTCTCGGGTGGTGACATCGACGTAGTTGCCTTCCAGCTCGTGGCCCGGGGCGTAGCCGACCGAATGCACCAGCACGTCGAGGCCGTCCCAGTGCTTGCCGAGGGAGACGAAGACTTCGCGGATCTCGTCATCGGAGGCGACGTCGCAGGGGAAGGTCAGAGTGGAGCCGAACTGGGCGGCGAATTCCTCGACGCGGCCGCGCAGCTTCTCGTTCTGATAGGTGAAGGCGAGTTCGGCGCCTTCACGGTGCATGGCCTGCGCAATGCCGAATGCGATCGAAAGCTTGCTGGCGATACCCACAATGAGTACGCGCTTGCCGGTCATCATGCCCATCTGTTGCTCCTGTCTAGTGATGGCTTAGGCCAGAACGGCCCGAGTATAGGCGGATTCCATGCCGGCTGGATGTCATCCATCCGTCCTATGCCACAAAAGTCAGGTCGGGAGCGCAGACAGCAACGCCCGGGTATACGCGTGCTGCGGCGAGGCGAAAACGCGCGCGCTGTCGCCCTGTTCGACGACACGGCCGTCGTGCAGCACCAGCACGCGATGGCAGAGCGCGCGCACCACGGCGAGGTCGTGGCTGATGAACAGGTAGCCGATGCCGGTCTGCTGCTGGATGTCGCGCAGCAGGCGCACGACCTCGCCCTGGGTGTGGCGGTCGAGCGCCGAGGTGGGTTCGTCGAGCACGATCAGCGCCGGTCGCAGGATGAGCGCGCGCGCCAGCGCGATGCGCTGGCGCTGGCCGCCGGAGAACTCGTGCGGATAGCGGTGCCGCGTTTCCGGGTCCAGCTTCACTGCGCGCAGGGCCTCGACCACGGCGCGGTCGCTGTCGGCGGCGGACAGCGACTGGTGCGCGTGCAGGCCTTCGGCGATCAGGTCGCCCACGGTCAGGCGCGGGCTCAGGCTGCCGTAGGGGTCCTGGAATACCATCTGCACATGTCGGCGCGCCTGGCGCAGCGGTTCGCCGCGCAGACTCAGCCAGTCGCGTCCGAGCAGCACCGCGCGGCCTTCCGCAGGCACCAGCCGGAGCAGGGCGGCGGCGAGGCTGGACTTGCCCGAACCGGACTCGCCGACGATGCCCAGGGCTTCGCCCTTGCGCAGCGTCAGGCCGAGGTCGCGCACGGCCTGGTGCCAGTCGGTGACGCGGCCCAGCCAGTTGCTCTGGCGCGGGTAGCGCACGCCCAGGCGGCTGACGGTGAGCAGGGCCGCGGAGGCTTCGGGCAGGGTGGCGGGCGCCTGATCCTGCAGCGGCTGCAGCAGCGTGCGGGTGTAGTCCTCGGCCGGTGTCGCGAACAGGGTGGCGGTCTCGGCCTGTTCGACCAGTCGCCCGGCGCGCATGACCGCCACGCGGTCGGCGTAGCGGCGGACCTGCGGCAGGTCGTGGCTGATGTGCAGGACAGCCAGGCCGCGGCTGCGCTGCAATTGCCGCAGCAGGTCGAGGATCTGCGTCTGCAGCAGGGCATCGAGCGCGGTGGTGGGCTCGTCGGCGATCAGCAGGCGCGGGCGGTTGGCCAGTGCCATGGCGATCACCACGCGCTGGCGCTGGCCGCCGGACAGCTCGTGCGGCCAGGCCTGCAGCCGGCGTTCGGGTTCGGGAATGCCGACCTCGCGCAGCAGCGCCAGCGCCTGCTTGCGCGCCTGCGCGTCGCCCACCGGCTGGTGCAGGCGGATGGCCTCGACCAGCTGCTTGCCGATGCGGTGCAGCGGGTTGAGCGCGGTCAGCGGCTCCTGGTAGACCATGCCGACGTCGCCGCCGCGCAGCCTCAGCAGGCGTTTGCGGCTCATGCCGGCCAGCGATTCCCCGGCGAAGCGGATGTCGCCGCTGGCGACCAGCGCCGGCGGCAGCAGGCGCAGGCAGGCCAGCGCGCTCAGCGACTTGCCGGAGCCGGACTCGCCGACCACGGCCAGCCATTCGCCGGCGTGCAGCGTCAGCGACAGGTCGTGCACCAGCGGCTGGCCGTCACGGGTGCGGATGTGCAGGCCGTCGATCTCCAGCAGTGCCGCATCGGCGTTTTGCCGGCTGGCCCCGTCGTGCGCGCGGGTGGCTGCCTCAGGGGTTGACGTGACGCGGGTCGAAGGCATCGCGCAGCCCCTCTCCAATGAAGACCAGCAGGGTGAGCAGGACGGACAGGCTGAAGAAGGCGGTGAGGCCCAGCCAGGGCGCCTGCAGGTTGTTCTTGCCCTGGGCGATCAGCTCGCCCAGCGAAGCCGAGCCCGGCGGCAGGCCGAAGCCGAGGAAGTCCAGCGAGGTCAGCAGGCCGATGGCGCCGGTGAAGATGAACGGCAGCATGGTCAGCGTGGTCACCATGGCATTGGGCAGGACATGACGCCATACCAGCGTCCAGGGCCGGACGCCGAGCGCGCGCGCGGCGCGCACGTAGTCGAGCTGGCGCGTGCGCAGGAACTCGGCGCGCACCAGGCCGCTGAGGTCGGTCCAGCTGAACAGCGCCAGCAGCGCCAGCAGCCACCAGAAGCCGGGCGTGACCAGGCTCGACAGGATGATGAGCATGAACAGCACCGGCAGCCCGGACCAGATCTCGGTCAGGCGCTGGCCGACCAGGTCGACCCAGCCGCCCCAGTAGCCCTGCGCGGCGCCGGCACCGACACCGAGCACCACGGTGGCCAGGGTGAGCAGGAAGGCGAAGGCGAGCGAGGTGCGCACGCCGTAGATCAGGCGCGCCAGCACATCGCGGCCCTGGTCGTCGGTGCCCAGCCAGTTGTCGCTGGTGGGCGGTGACGGCGTCGGTTCGGCGCGCTCGAAGTGGATGGTGTCGGCGTTGAAGCGGATCAGCGGCCAGAGCATCCAGCCCTGGTCGTTGATCAGCGCCTGCACGGCCGGGTCGCGGTATACCGTCGGCGATTCGAATTCGCCGCCGTAGCGGGTCTCCGGCACCTCCTGGAAGACGGGCATGATGAACTCGCCCTGGTAGCGCACCAGCAGCGGCTTGTCGTTGGCGATCAGCTCGGCACCGAGCGTGAGCACGAAGATGCCGAACAGCAGCCACAGCGACCACCAGGCGCGGCGGTTGGCGCGGAACTGGGCGAAGCGGCGCCGGGTCAGCGGCGAGAAGAGCGGTGGCGCGGCCGATGCGGGCTGGTTCATGACGCGCTCCGTGCGAAGTCGATGCGCGGGTCCACCAGCCGGTAGCAGAGGTCGCCGAGCAGGCGCAGCAGCATGCCCATGAGGGTGAACAGGAACAGGGTGCCGAAGATCACCGGGTAATCGCGGTTGATCACCGACTCGTAGCTGAGCAGGCCGAGGCCGTCGAGGTTGAAGATGATCTCGATCAGGAAGGCGCCGGTGAACAGGATGCCGAACAGCGTCGCCGGCAGGCCGGCGATGAGGATCAGCATGGCGTTGCGGAAGACGTGGCCGAGCAGCACGCGGCGCTCGTCGGCGCCCTTGGCGCGCGCGGTCAGCACGTACTGCTTCTGCAGCTCCTCGAGGAAGCTGTTGCGGGTGAACAGCGTCAGCGTGGCGAGGCCGCCGAGGGTCAGGCAGACCGTGGGCAGCACCATGTGGTGGGCGTAGTCGAGCAGCTTGCCCCAGGCCGACAGGCTGGCGAAGTCCTCCGAGGTCAGGCCCTGCATGGGGAACCACTGCCAGTAGCTGCCGCCGGCGAACAATATGATCAGCAGCAGCGCGAACAGGAAGCCGGGAATGGCGTAGGCGACGATGATCACGCCGCTGCTCCAGACATCGAAGCGGCTGCCCGGGGCCAGCGCCTTGCGGATGCCCAGCGGCACCGCGATCAGGTAGATCAGCAGCGTGCTCCACAGGCCCAGCGACAGCGACACCGGCAGCTTCTCCAGCACCAGGTCGAGCACGGGGATGTCACGGTAGAAACTGTCGCCGAGGTCGAAGCTGGCGAAGTCGGTGATCATCTTCCAGAAGCGTTCCGCCGGCGGCTTGTCGAAGCCGTACTGCTGCTCGATCTCCGCCACCAGCTCGGCGCTCAGGCCCTGGCTGCCGCGATAGCCGCCGGGACCGTGGCCGCCGCCGGCGGAAGCCAGGTCGCCGCCGCCGCCGACCGCGCCGCCGGCGCCCATGCTCGCGCCCAGCCCCTGCAACTGCGCCAGCGTGCGTTCCACCGGGCCGCCGGGCGCGGCCTGGATGATCAGGAAGTTGATGAGCAGGATGCCGAACAGGGTCGGGATCATGAGCAGCAGGCGACGGGCGATGTAGCTGGCCATCAGCGCGGTTCTCCAGAGGCCGGTGCGGTGTCCGCGGCGCCGTCATCGGCTGCGGCGCGGCTGCGGCGCTCGAGGCGGGCGGCCCTGGCCGCGTCCCACCACCAGGCGTCGATGCCGGTACCGTGGCGGGGCGGGCGCTCGGGCAGGCCGAAACGGTCCCAGCGCGCGATGCGGTAGGTGGGAATGTGGAACTGCGGAATCATCAGCCATTCGGCGCGCAGCACGCGGTCGAGCGCGCGCACTTCTGTGACCAGTTCCTCGCGGGTGCGGGCGCGGGTGATCTGGCCGATGAGGGCGTCGACCACCGGCGATTTCAGGCCCATGAGGTTGCCGCTGCCGGGGCTGTCGGCGGCCTGCGAGCCGAAGTAGCCCCAGAGCTCGTTGCCCGGCGACAGCGAGGCCGGGACACCGGTGACGGTGAGGTCGAAGTCGAACTGGCGCAGGCGCTCGATGTACTGCGCGGCATCGAGGATGCGGATGTCGAGGCGGATGCCGAGGCGGGCCAGGTTGCGTTTCAGCGGCTGCACGATGCGCTCGAACTCGGGCTGCACCAGCAGCATTTCCAGCTGCATGGCCTGGCCGGCGGCGTTGCGCAGGGCGCCGTCGCGGTAGTGCCAGCCGGCGGCCTTGAGCATGGCCTGGGCGCGCAGCAGGTTGTCGCGGTCGTAGCCGTCGCCGCGGCTGACTGGCGCCATCACGGCGGGGCCGAAGACGGCAGCCGGCAGCTGCTTGCGCCAGGGTTCGAGCAGGCGCCGCTCGGCCGCCGCCGGCTCGCCGCGCGCGGCCAGCTCGGAGTTGTCGAAGTAGCTGTGGGTGCGGCGGTAGGCGCCGTAGAAGAGGGCGCGGTTGGCCCACTCGAAGTCGAAGGCCTGGCTCAGTGCTTCGCGCACGCGGCGGTCGTCCAGCGGCTGGCGGCGCAGGTTGAAGGCGAAGCCCTGCATCGGCGACGGGTTCTGGTGCTGCTGTTCCAGCAGCACGACACGGCCGTCGCGCACGGCCGGGAAACGGTACTCGGTGGCCCAGGTCTTGGCCTTGTTCTCCTGGCGCAGGTCGAACTGGCCAGCCTTGAAGCCTTCGAAGGCCACGCCGCTGTCGCGGTAGAAAACGTAGCTGACCTCGTCGAAGTTGTACTGGCCACGGTTCACCGCCAGGTCGCGGCCCCAGTATTCCGGGTTGCGCCGGTAGCTGATGCGGCGGCCGGGCTCCAGGCTGCCGATCACGTACGGACCGCTGCCGACCGGAATGTCCAGGCCGCCGCGGGTGAAGTCGCGCTTGCGCCAGTAGTGCTCGGGCAGGATGGGCAGCTCGCCGACGATCATCGGCAGCTCGTGATTGTCCTTGCCGCGGAAGCGGAAGCGCACGGTCAGCGGGTCCAGCGCCTCGACGCTGGCGACATCGGCGAAATAGGCCTTGTATGCCGGCGCGCCCTGGCTGCGGATGATGTCGAAGCTGAACACCACATCGCGCGCGCGCACCGGGCGGCCGTCGCTGAAGCGCGCTTCCGGGCGCAGGCGGTAGATCACCCAGGAAGCATCGTCCGGGTCATGCTCGATGCTTTTCGCCAGCAGGCCGTAGCGGGTCATGGGCTCGTCTTCCGACGAGGTGGTCAGGGTGTCGTAGATCCGGCTCAGGCCATCGGCCGGAATGCCCTTGTTGATGAACTGGTTCAGGCTGTCGAAGGTGCCGAGCCCGTCGAGGCGCAGGCGGCCGCCCTTGGGGGCATCCGGGTTGACGTAGTCGAAGTGGCTGAAGCCGGCGGGCAGGGCGGGCGCGCCGCGCAGCGTCAGCGCATGGCTGGTCACGGGCGCGGCGGCCAGCGGGGAGGCCAGCGGCAGCAGCAGGGAAATCGTCAGGGCGCGCAGCAGAACGGACACCGGCCAAGCTCCTCGGTGGTCAGGCCCCGGTCACAGGGCCTTGACCTGCAGCATGTCGGGCAGCACGCGCAGGATCACGGTCTGCCCGGCCTTGAGCTGCTGCAGGTTGCCGTTCCAGGCGCGCAGTTCGGCCAGCGTGACCTGGTACTGGCGGCGCAGCGATTCCAGGGTTTCGCCCGGCAGCACCTTGCGGCGCAGCTCGACGCGGCGGTCGCTGTCGCCAATGCTGATGACCTGCGCCGCCGGCATGATGCCGGTGGCTGCCAGGGCCGGACGCGTGGCTGCTGTCATGCCGCCGGGAATGCGGACATCCTGGCCGATGTCGAGCGGCGTGCCCAGGCTGCTCTGGTTGTAGGCGCTGAGCTGGCCCGGATGGATGTCGTAGGCGCGGGCGATGGAGTACCAGGTCTCGCGCGCCTGCACGCGGTGGTGCCCGCCTTCCGCGGAGACCTGGCGCACGGCCACCGGCAGTGCCACGGCGGTGGCCGACGAGGAGGAGGTGCCGGCAGGCAGCGACACCACCGGCGCGGTCACCGCCGATGGCGTGCCGCCGGCATCGGCGACCAGCACCGGCACCGAACCGGGGAGAAGCTGGGCGAGCGCATTTTCGCGGCTCATGTCGAGTGTCACCGG
>NZ_PTQZ01000120.1 GCF_002943415.1 Amnimonas aquatica
CGAGCCATGTACTTCTGCACCGAGCTGACGGAAATGCCCAGCTCGCGCGCGATGTCGGGGTAGGTCATGCCGTCGAGCTGGGACATGAGGAAAGCGCGCCGGACCAGTCCGGGCAGGCCATCGAGCAGGCGGTCGATCTCGACCAGCGTCTCCAGCAGCGCCAGCTGCTCCTCGGCCGACGGGCTGTAGGCCGGCGGCAGCGCCGCCAGCGCCTCGTGATAGGCCCGCTCCAGCGCGGCGCGCCGGTACTGGTCGATCATCAGGCCCTTGGCGATGGTGGTCAGCAGCGGCCGGATCTCCGCACGCGCCATCAGGTCGGGCCGCGCGAGCAGGCGCAGGAAGGTGTCCTGGCTCAGGTCCTCGGCACGATGCCGGCAACCGAGCCTGTGCCGCAGCCAGCTGGTCAGCCAGGGCTGATGGTGTCGGTACAGGGTATCGGGCAGCGTCGCTGCCGCCAGCTGCGCGGACGGGGAAGGCATGGACATGACCGGGACGGAATTCACCCGATCATCATAATAATATATATTCTTATTTACAATACTGAAACCGGCGTGCTGCGCTCACGCCGGCGGCACTCGCCCCGGCACCGGCAGCAGTACCGGCCCCTCCCCGCTCAGCCCCGCTCGGCACGGTATTCCCGTGGCGACTTCCCGGTCCAGCGCCGGAAGGCGCGGCCGAAATTGGACGGATCCTGGTAACCCAGCTCGGCGGCGATCTGGTCCACCGTCAGCGTGCTGTGCAGCAGCAGCTCCACCGCCCGCCCGCGGCGCAGCTGCTCGATGATCATCTGGTAGCTGGTGCCGAGCTCGGCGAGGCGGCGGCGCAGCGTGCGCGCGCCCAGCCCGAGGACATCGGCGATGCGCTCCAGCGAGGCGTCATCGGCCAGATGCTGGCGCGCGGCACGGCGCACGTCGGCGAGCAGGCCGCCGCCGCCCTGCAGGCGCTCGTGCAGGCGCCGCAGCTCCTCCTCGCACTGGGCGGTGGCCATCTGCAGCAGCTGCGGATCGGGTTGGCTGATGGGCAGCAGCAGGCCGGCGCGCGGGAAGCGGAACTGGTTGAAGGCGGCATCGAACAGCAGGTCGGCCTGCGCCAGCTCGGGCCAGTGCTCGTGGTGCGGCTGCCGGGGCCGCGCCAGCCGCACCACGCCATTGAAGTCGCGCCCGGTGACCTGGCGGCCGCAGACGGCGATCAGCGTCATCAGCGCATCCAGCAGCACCGGTCCCATGGGCCCCAGCGGCACGCGCTCGTCGAGCTGCACCACCGCCATGTCGTCCTCGCGGAAGAGCCGGATCTCGAACAGGCTGGTGCGGGTACGGAAATAGCGGATGCTGATGTCCAGCGCCTCGCCGATGGTGCGACTGGACAGGATGGCATAGCCCAGGAAGCCGTGGCTGCGCAGGTCCAGACGCCGGCCCAGGGCCAGGCCCAGCCCGGGATCGGGGTCCAGCTGCAGGAGGTTGACGAACAGGCGCAGACAGACCGGCAGCGGCACCTGGCAGCCCGGCTGCTCGAGATCCGCCAGCGCCAGTCCCGTGCCCGCCAGCACCTGCGCCACCGGCAGGCCGCGCTGCTCCGCCTGCTGGCAGGCGAGCGCGAGGTAATGTCCGGAGAGAGTCTCCTCGCCGCCCCGCCGTGTCGCCGTCATCGCACATCACTCCTGCCCCGACCGATGGCCGCTAATGACCGATTTTCGGCAGACATTAACCTTCAGGCATCAAGACTGGCAAGTCACAGTAAGGTCACGGGCCTTTTCATGCGCCCTTGCACCCGGCCGCGACCCCGCGACCGGCCAGCGGGTCCCTGCGCGGACCCGGACACGAGCGCCCGGCGTGACGGGCGGAAAGACGGCGGAGAGACGGCCATGATCAGCAAGACACCCCTGCGCATCCGCGTGCGCCGCATGGACTACGACATGAGCGGCCTGCGCCGCTACTGGTACAATGACAACGCCTGGATCACCCACTTCCTGAACGCGCTGTCGACCACCTTCCCGGATGGCGAGCGCTTCTTCATCCACTCTGTGCGCAATTTCGAGCAGCAGATCAGGGACCCCGAACTGCAGGCGCAGATCCGCGCCTTCATCGGCCAGGAGGCCAACCACGGCAAGGAGCACGAGGCCTTCAACCAGGCCCTGATCGACCAGCACGGCCTGCCGCTGGAGAGCAAGCTGAAGTTCATGAAGAACGCGCTGGCCTGGGCCAAGAAACGCTGGTCGCCGCGCGAGCAGCTGGCCATGACCGCCGGCTTCGAGCACTTCACCGCCATCCTCGCCAACCTGCTGCTGGAGCGGAAGGATGCCATCGCCGACATCGCCGGGGTCTACAGCGACATGTTCCTCTGGCACGCGGTCGAGGAGACCGAGCACAAGGCCGTGGCCTTCGACCTCTACCAGGCGGTCGACGGCGACTACTGGCTGCGCGTGAAATCCATGGCGCTGGCCACCTTCTTCTTCATGCTGGTGACGCTGCGCATGCAGTACAGCCTGCTGAAGCACGACAACCAGCTCGGCAACTGGCGCGACGCGCTGGGTTTCGCGAAGTTCATGCTGGTCAAGCCCGGCTTCCTGACCCGCATCATCCCGCAGTACCTGGACTACTACCGCCCCGGCTTCCACCCCTGGCAGCACGACAACCGTCACCTGATCGATCCGCACATCGCGGCGCTGGCGGCGCACGAACTGCACGCGGTGAAGGCGGCCTGAACACCACGCGACCGACAAATGCATGATCCCGTGCCTGCGGGATCATGCATTCGGTCATGTCACTGTCTATAATGTGGGCATGATAAGAAGTCCGCTGTTCCCCGATCACACCGACATTGACGTCGCGACACTCGAAGGCATGGACATAGAAGCGCTGGAGGCACTGGTCAGCCAGGCCGCCGCCGCCCTGCAACGCCACAGGGAAAACAACCGTCGCTCGCTGCAGAGCGACATGGGAAAGCTCGCCCGCCAGGCGGGCCTCAGCCCGGCCGAATGGCAGATGCTGGTAGGCGACTGAGCTGCCATGGCGCCAGCCATGCCCGCCTGGGCATCAGCCAGGCTCCCGGAACGGCAACGCGCACTCCCTCCACCCGCTCCTCACTCGTCGAAGGTGCCGCACTCCGCCGCCGCCGGCACGTGCTTGCAGCGCGCGCGCTTGAGCATGCTCATCATGACCGGATCGTAGACGCCCTGCTTGGTCAGGTAGCGCCGGGCCTCGCCGAGCATTTCGTAGTACTTGTCCTGGTCGGCCTTGGGCAGGTCGATCCACAGGTTGCGCGGAATGTCGCTCTCCGCCTCGCGCAGCATGGCGATCAGCTTGTCGATGTGCTCCAGGCCGAAGCGGCGCAGCTGGTTCAGGCGGGCATCGAGGTCGGGAATCTTGGGCAGCACGCGGTCGCGGCGGATCACCAGCGCGCCGGACGCCTGCAGCAGCGGGAAGCGGATCACCCCGCCCTTCGTGCCCACGCCCTTGGCCAGCTCCATGGGCTTGAAGCCCATGGCAGGCGCCGCGATGATGTCGGCCTGGCCGTTGTTGAACTTGCCGGCGTAGGTGCTGAAATCTGCCGGCACCGGCTGCGCGCCGATGCCGGAGATCATCTTGCCCAGCGTCGGCTCCCACTCCAGCACCACCACGCGCTTGCCGGCGGCCTTGGCCAGCGAGTTGATCTTGCGGTCGTTGACGAACACGAAGATGGCGCCGATGGGCATGACGCCCGCCACCTGGTAGCGCCCGTTGATCGCCAGCGAAGCCACCACCGGGTTGGCCAGCATCTCCAGCAGCGACTTCATCTCCTCGTAGCTGCGCAGGTTGCCGGGTGCGTCCAGGCTGCCGAGGATGGCGTTGAACTGCTTGGCGCGCAGGGTCGACAGTGCCACCGCGTCGCACTGGCCGGACTTGAAGTCCTCGGCGGCCACGCGCTCGTCGCTGTAGCCCTTGATCTCGGCGATCAGGTTCCATTCCCTGGCGAAAGCGGCGAGCTCGCGCGCGGTCTGGATGATCTTGCCGTTGGGGCCCAGCGGGTCGAAGATGCAGAAGCTCATCTGCACCGGACGCGGCAGCGGCTGCGGCAGGCCGGCCTTGCCCGGCTGGGCCGCCGGCAGCGCCAGGCCGCCGGCCGGCTTGTCACTGGCCAGGGCGGTGCCCGCCAGACCGCCGCAGAGCAGCAGCGCGGACAGGGCTCGGCGGCTGCGCGCCATCAGGACGGACTGCTTCATGCCTGGATTCCTCATTCGTCGAAGAGACTGCATTCTTCGTTGGACGGCTCGTGCTTGCAGCGCACCTTGCGCAACAGGTTCATGACACTGGTGTCGTAGACGCCGTCAGCGGTCATGCGCAGGCGCGCCTCGCGCAGCATGCGCGAGTACTTGGCCTTCTCGGCGTCCGACAGCTCGATCCAGACTTCCTTGGGCATGGCCGCCTCGGCCGCCTTCAGGCGCACGATGAAATCGTCGATGAAACGCAGGACGTAGTCACGAAGCTGCAGCAGGCGCTCGTCGAGGTCGGGGATCTTGGGCAGCACCAGGTCGCGCCGGATCAGGATGGTGCCGGTGGCCTGCAGCAGCGGGAAACGGATCACCCCGCCCTTGCTGCCCACGCCCCGGTACAGTTCCAGCGGCTGGTAGGCCATGGCCGGCGCCGCGATGATGTCGACCTGGCCGTTGTTGAACTTGCCGGCGAAGCTGGTGATGTCGGAAGCCACCGGCTGTGCGCCGATGGCCGAGATCATCTTGGCCTGCGACGGATCCCAGTCCAGCACCGCCACCTTCTTGCCGGCCGCTTTCTCGATGCTGTTGATGCTGCGGTCGCGCACCATGACGAAAAGCGCGCCGATGGGCAGCACGCCCGCCACCTGGTAGCGCCCCGCGATCGACATGGGCGCGAAGGCCGGGTGCGCCATGGCGCGCACCAGCGTGCGCAGCTCTTCGTAGCTGCGCAGGTTGCCGGGGGCATCGATGCTGCCGACCTGACGGTTGAACTGCTTGGCGCGCAGCGAACTGAGACCGACGATCTCGCACTGGCCGGCCTTGAAGTCCTCGGCGGCGATGCGCTCGTCCGGATAGGTGCGCAGCTGCACATCCAGACCCCAGCGACGGGCATCGAGCATGAGGTCCTTGGCCATGTTGGCGACCGGGCCGTTGGCGCCGACGGGATCGAACACGCAGGCGCGCAGCTTGACCGCCGGCGACAGCGGCTTCAGCGGCTCGGCGGCCGGCAAGAGGGAACTCGCGGCCAGCAGGGCCATGAACGGCAGCGCCGGCGAAAACAGACAGCGGAGAAGAGACGAATATGACATGCGCGGGTCCCGATCCTGTTTCTGGTGACAGGTATGGCGATTCCGGAAACGGCCGCTGGTCGCGACCGGACGCCACGGCAACCGACCGCGGCAAGATGACGCGCATTGTTGTCAATTTCGCCGGGGTTGTCCACGACCCGTCGGTCATCACCGACGGGCAAGGCCATCAGGCACCGCCGGCCAGCCACATTCCGGAGCAATCAG
>NZ_PTQZ01000121.1 GCF_002943415.1 Amnimonas aquatica
GTGATGGTGACCGGCTTGGCCTCGATGCGGGCGGCGTGATTGAGCGTGATGCCGGTGGCGGCGAACAGCAGCAGGGAAATCAGGCAGAGCGCGGAGCTGATCCAGTGCCACTGGTGCAGGGTCTTGAGCCAGAAGGCGCGTCGCTGCGGGGCGGACTCTCGTTCCGGTCGGGTGGTGGCACTCATTTCGCTCTCGGGTGCGCGCAGGTGGCTGTCGGCAGGAAAATGCACGTCGGCAGGGCTGGCAGGCGCCGCATTATGTCGGAAATGCAAATCAGTCGCAAATCGTGGGGTTGACCAGCGTCGCAGTGCATGCTGTGTTTGTCTGTCGTCATGTTGCGCGGGCCTGACGATGTCACGCTAGGATGACCGATCCCGCCGCCGGGAAATGTGAATAAAAAAAGGATTCAATTCCGTGAAAGAAAAACTCCTGATGGCCGCCGTCACCCTGGTGGCCGTTTTCTCGCTGGCCGTGCTCGGCCTGCACCGCGGTGAGAGCATCAACGCCGCCTGGCTGGTGGTGGCCTCGGTCGCCGTCTATGTCATTGCCTACCGCTACTACAGCCGCTACCTCGCCGGTCCCGTGCTGGCGCTGGATGCCCGCCGCCAGACCCCGGCGCACCGGCACGCCGACGGCCTCGACTACGTGCCCACGCACCGCGTGGTGCTGTTCGGCCACCATTTCGCCGCCATCGCCGGCGCCGGCCCGCTGATCGGCCCGGTGCTGGCCGCGCAGATGGGCTACCTGCCGGGCACGCTGTGGATCCTCGCCGGCGTGGTGATCGCCGGCGCCGTGCAGGACATGCTGGTGCTCACCGCCTCCACGCGCCGCGACGGCCGCTCGCTGGGCGACATGATCCGCACCGAGCTGGGGCCGTTCGCCGGCACCGTGGCCAGCATCGGCATCCTCGCCATCATGATCATCCTGCTGGCAGTGCTGGCACTGGTGGTGGTGAAGGCGCTGGCGCACTCGCCCTGGGGCACGTTCACGGTGGCCGCGACCATTCCCATCGCGGTGTTCATGGGGCTGTACCTGCGCTATCTGCGGCCGGGGCGCATCGGCGAAATGTCTCTGATCGGCCTGGTGCTGCTGTTCCTGTCGATCTGGGGCGGCGGCTGGATCGCCGAGCATGAATACTGGAAGGTGGTGTTCACGCGCACCGGCGAAGAGCTGGCGCTGGGCCTGATCGCCTACGGCGCGCTGGCGTCCATCCTGCCGGTGTGGCTGCTGCTGGCGCCGCGCGACTACCTGTCGACCTTCCTCAAGATCGGCACCATCCTGGCGCTGGCGCTGGGCATCGTGTTCGTCATGCCGGACCTGAAAATGCCGGCAGTGACCAGCTTCATAGACGGCAGCGGGCCGGTGTTCTCCGGCAGTCTGTTCCCGTTCCTGTTCATCACCATTGCCTGCGGCGCGGTGTCCGGCTTCCACGCGCTGGTGTCGTCGGGCACCACGCCGAAGCTGCTCGACAACGAGGAGGATGCCCGCGTGATCGGCTACGGCGCCATGCTCATGGAGTCGTTCGTGGCCATCATGGCGCTGATCGCGGCCTGCGTGCTCGACCCGGGCCTGTACTTCGCCCTGAACTCGCCGCCGGCGCTGATCGGCAAGACCGTGGAGGAGGCCGCCTCGGTGATCAGCCAGTGGGGCTTCGTGATCACGCCCGAGCTGCTGGCGCAGACCGCGAAGGACATCGGCGAGGAAAGCATACTGTCGCGTGCCGGCGGCGCGCCGACGCTGGCGGTGGGCATGGCGTTCATCCTGTCGTCGGTCATGGGCGGCAGCGCGCTGATGGCGTTCTGGTACCACTTCGCCATCCTGTTCGAGGCGCTGTTCATCCTCACCACGATCGATGCCGGCACCCGCGTCGGCCGCTTCATGATCCAGGACCTGTTCGGCAGCCTGTACGCGCCGTTCCGCGACACCGAGCGCTGGTGGCCGAACGTGGTCGCCACCGGCCTGTGCGTGACCGGCTGGGGCTGGTTCCTGTACCAGGGCGTGATCGATCCGCTGGGCGGCATCAACACGCTGTGGCCGCTGTTCGGCATCGCCAACCAGATGCTGGCGGCCATCGCCCTGCTGCTGGTGGGCACGCTGCTGGTGAAGCGCCAGCAGCTGCGCCAGGCCTGGGTCGCGCTGCTGCCGGCGAGCTGGATCCTGGTGGTGACGCTGACCGCGAGCTGGCAGAAGCTGTTCCACGAGAACCCGCGCATCGGCTTCCTCGCCCACGCCGACCTGTTCAGCGAGGCCGCCGCGCGCGGCGAAGTGCTGGCGCCGGCGAAGAGCCTGGCGCAGATGCAGCAGGTGATCTTCAACGATCGCCTCGACGCCGCCCTGTGCGCGCTGTTCGCCGGCGTGGTGCTGGTCATGCTGTTCGCCAGCCTGCGCGCCATGCGCGCGGCCATCCGCAGCGGCCGCGTGGAGAGCACGGAAACGCCGGTGGTGCTGGTGCCCGTTTCCGGGGAGCCCGTGCGATGAGCCGGCTGGCCGGCACCTGGCAGTGCTGCCGCCACTTCATGGGCATGCTGGTGGGCGTGCCCGATTACGACGCCTACCTGGCGCACATGCGCGAGAAGCACCCGGAGCACCCGGCCATGACGCGGGAGCAGTTCGTGCGCTCGCGCATGGAGGCGCGGCTGGGGGCGCGGACGGTGGGCAAGTGTCCTTGCTGAGTTCCCGCCTGTGTGCGGCTCATGGGGCGGAAAACACGCTGCGCTACAGTTTTCCACCCCATGAGCCGCACACAGGCTGACACAGCGATGGATGCAGGCCCTTCAGTCGGGGGTGCGGGGTTCAGCGGTCTAGGGGGCTGATGACGCCGCGGCCGCCCTGGTTGAGCACGTGGGTGTAGATCATGGTGGTGGTGACATCGGCGTGGCCCAGCAGTTCCTGCACGGTGCGGATGTCGTAGCCGCCCATGAGCAGGTGGGTGGCGAAGCTGTGGCGCAGGGTGTGGGTGGTGGCGGGCTTGACGATGCCGGCTGCCTGCACGGCATGGCGGATGGCGCGCTGCAGGCTTTGCGGATAAATGTGGTGTCTGCGGACAATGCCGCTGACCGGGTCGCTCGAATGCTGCCCGGCGGGGAAAAGCCAGAACCAGCTCCAGCTCGTGGCGGCGCGCGGGTATTTGCGCGCCAGTGCATCGGGCATGAACACGCCAGGGGCTTTCGCCCGGCGGTCGGCATTATGCAATTCACGAGCTTGCGCGCACTGCAACTGCAGGTCGGGAGTCAGGCTGGCGGGCAGCATGGTGACCCGATCCTTGCCGCCCTTGCCTGAGCGGATGGTGATTTCGCGCTGGCCGAAATCGATATCCTTGATACGCAGCTGGCAACACTCCATGAGACGCATGCCGGTGCCGTAGATCAGCCGGGCCATGAGTCCGTGCGTGCCGCTCATGCGGCCAAGCAGGTTGCTGGTTTCTTCGCGGGTCAGCACTACCGGGCGCCTTTCCCGGGGTTTCGCGCGGGTCAGGTTCTCCAGCCAGGGCAGGTCCTGAGCGAGCACTTCCCGGTACAGGAAAAGCAGTGCGGCCAGTGCCTGATTCTGTGTCGAAGCCGAAACCTGCCGTTCAGTCGCCAGCGCGGACAGGAATGACTCGACTTCGGGCGCGCCCAGCTCACGCGGATGACGCTTGCCGTGAAACAACACATAACGTCTGGCCCAGTGCACATAGGCCTGTTCGGTACGGCGGCTGTAGTGGCGCAGACGTATGGCAGCACGAATCTGATCCAGCAGCTTGGGCGCTTGCCCGTGTTTGTTATTAGGTGGCATACGACGTTTCCCCGTATTTGAGTAGCACGAAGCTTTGGAGTCCAATCCCACCCTGAGGAGATTGGACATGAAGAAGCGTTTCACCGAAGAGCAGATCATTGGATTCCTGCGAGAAGCCGAGGCCGGGTTGCCGATCAAGGAGCTGTGTCGCCAGCACGGCTTCTCCGAGGCCAGCTACTACCTTTGGCGCAGCAAGTTCGGTGGCATGAGCGTCTCCGACGCCAAGCGACTGAAGGAGCTGGAGGCCGAGAACGCCCGCCTGAAGAAGTTGCTCGCCGAGTCGATTCTGGAAAACGAGGTCACCCGCGAGGCGCTCCGAAAAAAGTGGTGAGCGCACCAGATCGTCGTGTTCTGGTGCGCGGCATGATCAGCGCCGGCTTGAGCGAGCGCCATGCCCTGCGGGTGATCGGCATGAGCGCCAGCGCCTTCCGCTACCAGCCCGCGCCAGATCAGAACGAGGCCTTGCGAGCACGGATCATCGCGCTGGCGCAGCGCCATCGCCGCTACGGCTCCTCGATGATCCACCTGAAGCTGCGGCAGGCTGGCCTGAGGGTTAATCACAAGCGCGTCGAGCGGCTGTATGCCGAAGAGAAGCTGCAGGTGCGCCGTCGCAAGCGCAAGAAGGTGCCGGTATCAGACCGTCAGCCCTTGATACGGCCGCTATCGGCCAATCAGGTCTGGTCGATGGACTTCGTGTTTGATCGCACGGCCGAAGGCCGAGCGATCAAGAGCCTGACCGTGGTCGATGACGCCACCCATGAGTCGGTGGCCGTCGTGCCGGAGCGTGCGATCGGTGGGCATATGCTGACGCGAATCCTGGATCGAATCGGCCAGCAGCGGGGCCTGCCAAAGGCGATCCGCACCGACAATGGCAAGGAGTTCTGCGGCCGGGCGATGCTGACCTGGGCGCATGAGCGCGGTGTGAAGCTGTTCCTGATCGAGCCGGGCAAGCCGAATCAGAATGCGTACATCGAATCGTTCAACGGGCGCTTCCGGGACGAGTGCCTGAACGAACACTGGTTCACCAGTCTGGCCCACGCCAAGGTGGTGATCGAGGCCTGGCGGCGGGAATACAACGAGGAGCGACCGAAGAAATCACTGGGCGGGCTGACGCCCGCAGCCTATGCCAGGCAACTGGCCGGAAAAGCCGTTACAGTTACCCCGGACTCTAAAGCCGGGTGCTACTGAAACCGGGGGAACGTCGCATATTGCCTGACATGACGTCCACGCTCCTTGTGGTTGCCTGCATACAAGGCTAGACCCGGCGGAGCGGTTTCGCGAGGTCGTTCTTACATGGCACGTCGTGCCGAATAAGAAGGCTCCAGGGAACAGAGCAGCGTTTTATATGGCAGGGAGTGCTATGTTGGCTTTTCAGAATTCCTTTCCTGTCAAAGACTTGCTGCGCCGCCGGATTTTTTACATGGCAGGTGCTCGTTTTTACACGGCAGCTTTGCCATCCAATTTAAGTTAGGCAACACAAGGGAGTGAATCGTGACTTTGCCAAAAAACAAGCAAATCATTGGGTTCGTTGCCTGGCTCGTAGTGAGCTTCATTGCAGCCGCCATTGGCAGCGCCGCATCCATACAAGCTGGTCCGTTCTATACGCAGCTAGTACGCCCGAGCTGGGCGCCACCACCTGACCTGTTCGGCCCCGTCTGGACAATCCT
>NZ_PTQZ01000122.1 GCF_002943415.1 Amnimonas aquatica
CCTTCATTCGCCCTCCCGCCTCTCTCCGTGACGCCCGCCAGCCGCGTATCGCCCGCGGCGCACCAGCCGGAGCGGTCGCGCTGTGCGGCATCCATGCCTATAATGTGCGCAGCGGGCTTTTGCCCATCACCCGAGGTTTAGACCCGGTTCGCGGTTTCCGCCAGCGACCGGAGGACGATCATGGCGCTGCTTCCGATACTCGAATTTCCCGATCCGCGTCTGCGCACGGTGGCCAAGCCCGTGGCCGAGGTGAACGACCAGATCCGCCAGCTCGCGAAAGACATGCTGGAGACCATGTACGACGCGCCCGGCGTCGGTCTCGCGGCGACCCAGATCGACCGTCACATCCGCCTGCTGGTGGTCGATGTCAGCGAAGACCAGTCGCAGCCGCTGGTGTTCATCAATCCCAGCTTCGAGAAGCTGGGCCCGGAGACCAAGCCCTACGACGAGGGCTGCCTGTCGGTACCCGGCTTCTACGAGAGCGTGGAACGCACCGACCGCATCCGCGTCAGCGCCCTGGACCTCGACGGCAAGCCCTTCAGCCTCGACGCCGACGGTCTGCTGTCGGTGTGCATCCAGCACGAGATCGACCACCTCGACGGCAAGCTGTTCGTGGACTACATCTCGCCGCTGAAGCGCAACCGCATCAAGAGCAAGCTGGAAAAGCAGCACCGCGCCCGCGCCTGAGCGCGGGGCCGGCGCCCGCCCGGGACGCCTGCGCACGCACCACCCATCCACCGGCAGACAGAACAGGGCAGAGCATTGGACAGTCACTTGCGCATCGTCTTTGCGGGCACACCGGACTTCGCGGCTGAAAGCCTGCGGGCCCTCCTGCAGGGACACCACGACGTGATCGCCGTCTACACCCAGCCTGACCGCCCCGCCGGCCGCGGCCGCGGGCTCAAGGCCAGCCCGGTCAAGGAGCTGGCACTGGTCCATGACCTGCCCGTGTTCCAGCCTGCCTCGCTGAGGGATGCCGACGCCCAGGCCGAACTCGCGGCGCTGAAGCCGGACCTCATGGTGGTGGCCGCCTACGGCCTGATCCTGCCCCAGGCCGTGCTCGACGCGCCGCGCCTGGGCTGCATCAACGTGCATGCCTCGCTGCTGCCGCGCTGGCGCGGCGCGGCGCCGATCCAGCGCGCCATCCTCGCCGGCGACCGCGAGACCGGCATCACCATCATGCAGATGAACGCCGGCCTCGACACCGGCGCCATGCTCTACAAGGCACCCTGCCCGATCTCCCAGCGCGACACCGGCGCCAGCCTGCACGACCGCCTGACGCTGCTCGGCGGCGATGCCCTGCTGGCTGTGGTCGACGCCCTGCGCGACGACGAGCCGCTGACCGCCGAAGCGCAGGACGATGCGCAGGCGACCTATGCCGCCAAGCTCAGCAAGGAAGAAGCGCTGATCGACTGGCAGCTGCCGGCCGACCAGCTCGACCGCCGCATCCGCGCCTTCAACGCCGTGCCGGTGGCGCACACGCTGCTGGCCGGGCAACCGGTGCGGGTCTGGCAGGCGCGCGCGCTCGACAGCGAGGTCAGCGTGGAAACCCCGGGCACGGTGCTCCGCGCCGACAAGCACGGGCTCGCCGTGGCCGCCGGGGAGGGCAGCGTGCTGCTGCTGGAAACCCTGCAGCTGGCCGGCGGCAAGGCGCTGCCGGTGGCGCAGCTGCTCAATTCACGCCGCGATGAACTGCAACCCGGGACGGTATTCGGCACATGAGCTCACTGAACGCGAAACGCCACGACAATATCCGCAAGCCCGGCCAGCAGGGCGGCCGCAATGCCGGCAACGGTCAGGGACGCTCGCCACGCGGACAGCTCGGCGTGCGCGCCCTGGCCGCGCGCGCGCTGGCGCCGGTGCTGGCCGGCAGCGCCTCGCTCAGCGCCACGCTGCCGGCGGCGCAGCGCGCCTGCCGCGGCGAGGACATCGGCCTGCTGCAGGAGCTGGTGCAGGGCACCGCGCGCAGCGCCATCCACTACCGCACACTGATCAAGCCGCTGCTGCAGCGGGCGCAGAAGGACACCCTGGTCGAAGCCCTGCTGCTGCTCGGCACCCACCAGCTGCTGGCCATGCGCATTCCCGACCACGCCGCGCTGGCGGAAACCGTCGAGGCCGCGCGCCAGCTCGGACTGGACAAGCTCACCGGCTTCATCAACGGCGTGCTGCGCAACCTGCAGCGCCGCGAAGAAGAGCTGGTCGCCGCCGCGCGCATCCAGGAGCACGCGCACCCGGCCTGGCTGCTGCGCCAGCTGCGCCAGGACTGGCCGGACCAGGCCGATGACATCATCGCCGCCAACAACAGCCCTTCGCCGCTGACCCTGCGCGTGCACCGCGGACGCGCCACCCGCGAAGCGGTGCTGGCCGCCTGGATCGATGACGGCCTGCCGGTCGAACCCACGCGTCATGCGCCGGACGGCCTGCGCCTGACCGAACCGGTGCCGGTGCTCAGCCTGCCCGGCCTCGCCGACGGCCTGGTCTCGGTGCAGGACGAAGCTGCCCAGCTCGCCGCCTGCCTGCTGGCGCCGCAGCCCGGCGAGCGCGTGCTCGATGCCTGCGCCGCGCCCGGTGGCAAGACCGCGCATCTGCTGGAGATCCAGCCGGCACTGGCAGCGCTGACCGCGCTCGACAACGATGCCGATCGCCTGAAGCGCGTGGCCGAGAACCTGGCGCGCGCGGGCTACGCCGCGACACCGGCAGCGGGCGAGGCCCCGGCCGACACCGCGACCGCCGACACCGGCACATCCGCCAGCCCCGACATCACGCTGCGCTGCGCGCCGGCCGAGCAGACCGACAGCTGGTGGGACGGCCAGGCCTTCGACGCCATCCTGCTCGATGCCCCGTGCAGCGCCACCGGTGTCATCCGCCGGCACCCGGACATCAAGCTGCTGCGCCGCCCGACCGATATCGCGCAGACGGTGCGTATCCAGGCAGAGCTGCTGGACCGCCTGTGGCGCACGCTGAAGCCGGGCGGGCGCCTGCTCTACGCCACCTGCTCGGTGCTGAAGGCCGAGAACGAAGACCAGATCACCGCCTTCCTCGGCCGCACCGCCGATGCCCGTGCCACGCCGCTGCGCTTCGACGGCGAAATGCCGGGGCAGTGGCGGCCGCAGGGCCGCCAGCTGCTGCCGGAGATCGACGGACACGACGGCTTCTACTTCGCCCTGCTGGAGAAAACCGCCTGAGCCTGCCGGGCAGCGACACTGCCCGCCGTCAGCGCCTCAGCGGTTCAGGAAACCCTTGAGCAGATCGGCGCCCTGCGCCAGCAGGTTGCCGCCCTCCGGCAGCTGACCGTTGGGCGTCAGCTTGTCGATCAGCCCCGGCAGGAACTGCGCCACCTGCGCCGCCGCCTGCTGCGGGTCGATGCCGAGCTTGCCGGCAATGGCGGCGACCTGCGGACTGCCCAGCACCTGCTGGATCTGCTCGGCGCTGATCGGCAGGTTCTGGCCGCTGCCGATCCACGACTTCACCTGCTCGCCCAGTCCGCCGGACTGCAGTTTCTGCACCAGCCCCTGCAACCCGCCCTGTTCGCTGATCAGCGCCTGCACCGCACCCAGCACGCCGCCAGCCTGGCCGCCGGCGTTGCCCAGCAGCGATGTCACGTCATCGAGAATGCCCATGGTCACGCGTCCTTTGTTCATTTCGGGACAGATGAGCTTACGCCCGCGACATGGCCGGCCGGTGACGATCCGACGACGGACAGGTGCAGTGGGCAGACATGAAAAAGCCGGGCTTGAGCCCGGCTTTTTCATGCAGCAATAACCCAGCTCAGCGGCCGAGCAGCTCGCGCGCGACCACTTCCTTCATGATCTCGCTGGCACCGCCGTAGATACGCTGGATGCGGGCATCGATGTAGGCACGGGAAACGCCGTATTCGAGCATGTAGCCGTAGCCGCCGTGCATCTGCAGGCAGGCGTCGGCGACACGGCCCTGCAGCTCGGTGGAATAGAGCTTCACGGCGGCGCCGGTGGGGATGTCCAGCTTGCTGTCGGCGTGCAGGTCGATGCAGTTGTTGACGAAGGCGCGCGCGGCCAGGATCTCGGTCTTGCAGGTGGCCAGCGTGAAGCGGGTGTTCTGCAGCTGCGACAGCGGCTTGCCGAAGGCCTTGCGCTCCTGCACGTACTGCACGGTGCGCTCCAGCGTGCCCTCGGAAGCGGCGACGGCGATCACGGCGATGTTCAGGCGCTCGCGCGGCAGCTCGTTCATCATGTAGGCGAAGCCCTTGCCTTCCTGGCCCAGCAGGCAATCGGCCGGCACGCGCACGTTGTCCATGAACAGCTCGGAGGTGTCCTGCGAGTGCAGGCCCATCTTCTCCAGCTTCTTGCCCTTCTGGAAGCCCGGCAGCGAGGTGTCCATGAGCAGCAGCGACACGCCCTTGGCGCCGGCGGCGACATCGGTCTTCACCGCCATGATCACGACATCGGCGTGCTGGCCGTTGGAGATGAAGGTCTTGGAGCCGTTGACGACATAGAAGTCGCCGTCACGCACGGCGGTGGTGCGGATGCCGGCGAGGTCGGAGCCGGCGCCCGGCTCGGTCATGCCGATGGCGGCCACGGCTTCGCCCGAGGCCAGCTTGGGCAGCCACGCGGCCTTCACGGATTCGACGGCGAGGTGCTCGATGTACGGGGCGCAGATGTCGGAGTGGACGCTGACGCCGGTGGCCAGCGAGGTCAGGCCCAGCTTCGCCATTTCGTTGAGGATGACCATGGAGTACTGGAACGGCACGCCGACGCCGCCGTACTGCTCCGGCTGGTCGACGCAGAGCAGGCCGTTCTCGCCCAGCTTGTTCCAGATGTCGCGCGGCATCCACGAATCCTTTTCCCACTGTTCGTAGTGCGGCTGGATCTCGTTTTCCAGGAAGCGCTTGACGTTGTCGCGGAACAGCTCGAGTTCGGCAGCATCGATGGTCATGATTATTCTCGCATTCAGGTGAACATGAAGCCGGTCCGCGGATCCGGCGCACAATAGGTCGTACGACCAAAGGCGGCATTTTATGACATGCCGGTCACGACTGACAGGACAAATGTCGCCCAGGCAGGGGTTGACCGATGCCAGCGGCGCAGGCATGAAGGAGCCCCCGTGCGTCTTTCCGGGGCTTTATCAGGAGCCTGTGCCATGACACTGACCGAACTGCTCGCCGGCCTGCACGCCGGCCGCTACGACTTCGAGGACATCCAGTCCTACATCCGGAACCATTACGACTACACCCCGACCGCCTTCCGCAACGGCAGCGTCAGCAACGACGCCGGCCAGAACGAAGGTTCCTGCCGGCTGTTCGCCTTCGCCCGCCTGGAAGGGCTGAGCGAGGCCGACACCCTGGTCTGCTTCGGACGCCACTACCGCGATGTGCTGGCCGAGCCGCAGGGCAGCAGCCACGGCAATATCCGCCAGTTCATGCAGCACGGCTGGGAAGGCATTGCCTTCAGCGG
>NZ_PTQZ01000123.1 GCF_002943415.1 Amnimonas aquatica
GCGCGTGCCCAGTCCTCCGCTGCTGCAGCGGTGCAGAGCGCAGGCGTGATGTGCCAGCAATCAGGCAGCATGGCAGCGGAAACGATGGCACCGTTGGCGGCCGGAAACGGTATGGTCGGCAGGTCGCGACAGCGCACCCAGGACAGCGGCTGGCCCTCCCGGCCCTGTGGCTGCCCCAGCCAGTCACGGACCTCCCAGGCCGACAGGCGGACCTGCCGGTCGGGATAGTCATGGCTGACGGTGGCCAGCGGCGCGCAGTCCAGCGGACGCAGCCCAAGCTCCTCTTCAAGCTCGCGCGCCAGCGCCTCCGGCTCGGTTTCCCCGGCCTCGACCTTGCCACCCGGGAACTCCCACAGGCCGCCCAGATGCGCATCCGCGACGCGACGTGACAGCAGCACGCGGTCACCCGCGCCACGGATCACCGCGAGCACGACATGGATGCGCTTCATGGAGACGTCACGGGGCCGGCGACCAGCGCCGGCCCGTGCGGGAACACCGGCTCAGGCACCCGGACTCAGGAGCGGTAGTCGGCGTTGATCTTGACGTAGTCATAGGAGAAATCGCAGGTCCACACGGTGTCCGCGAAATCGCCGCGACCGAGGTCGATGCGGATGGTGATCTCCGGCTGCTGCATCACCGCGGCACCCTGCGCCTCGGTGTAGCTGGCGGCGGCGCCGCCGTTCTCGCACAGCAGCACGTCATCGAGCCAGACGTTGATCTTCGACACGTCCAGTCCCGGCACGCCGGAACGGCCGATGGCGGCAAGGATGCGGCCCCAGTTGGGGTCGGAGGCGAAGAAGGCGGTCTTGATCAGCGGAGAATGCGCGACCGCGTAGGCGACATCGCAGCATTCGCCGATATTGCCGCCGCCCTCGACACGCACGGTCATGAACTTGGTGGCGCCCTCGCCGTCGCGCACGATCAGCTGCGCCAGGCGCAGGAACACGCGCGCCAGCACATCGCGCAGGGCCTGGTAGAGCGCCCCCCCGGCAGCGGTGACCGGGGCATTGCCGGCCCGGCCGGTGGCGATCAGCACGCAGGCGTCGTTGGTCGAGGTGTCGCCATCGATGGTGATGCGATTGAACGAGCCCTCGACCACTTCGCGCAGCAGCGCCTGCAGCACATCGGCGGACACGGCGGCATCGGTGGCGACATAGCCGAGCATGGTCGCCATGTTGGGCCGGATCATNCCGTGGTCATGATGCCGGTGGCGGCGGCAGCCCAGTTGTCGGCGCCCAGCGCCGCCAGCGCGGCCGGCAGGCCGTCCTGCAGACGGGCGACCGGCAGCAGCTCGCCGATCACGCCGGTGGAGAACGGCAGCACCTGTGCCGGCGCGACACCGGCCAGCGCGGCCAGTGCTTCGCAAGAGGTCTGCGCAGCCGCCATGCCGGGCTCGCCGGTGCCGGCGTTGGCATTGCCGGTGTTGATCACCAGGTAGCGCGGCGCACCCGCCGCCAGATTGGCGCGGGCGACATGCACCGGCGCGGCACAGAACGCGTTGGTGGTGAACACCGCCGCCGTGCTGGCGCCTTCGGCGATCTCGAAGACGACCAGATCGCGACGGTTCTTGTAGCGGATGCCCGCCTCGGCGATGCCGATGCGGACACCATTGACGGGATGCATGACAGGCAGGGACAGGTCACCCACGGCCATGACGGACTCCTTGCGCGCTCGCGCTCGACACTGCTGTTGTCTGCCCGGTCAGCTGAGCTGGCCGTGGCACTGCTTGTACTTGCGACCCGAACCGCAGGGGCAGGGATCGTTGCGTCCGACCTTGGCGCCATCGCGCACGAACGGCTGCACCGGGGCGGCACCCGCCACCTGGCGGGCGCCACCCTGCGGCTCCGGCTCGGGCAGCGGTTCGCCAGCCTCGATGGCCGCCAGCTCCGCCTCCGCCTGCGAGGCGTCGGCATGCTCGAACTGCATCGACATGGCCTGCGCCTCGGCGGCGCGCTGCGCCTCCATGGCCGCGACCTCTTCCTCGGTCGGCACATGGATGCGCGCCAAGGTCTGGATCAGCTCCAGCTTGACCGCGTTGATGAGCTGCTCGAACAGCTGGAAGGCCTCGCGCTTGTATTCCTGCTCCGGGTTCTTCTGGGCATAGCCGCGCAGGTGGATGCCCTTGCGCAGGTAGTCCATGGCCGCCAGGTGGTCCTTCCAGTGGCGGTCGATGATCTGCAGCATGAGCTGCTTCTCGAGCTGGTTGGCGACCGACTCGCCCATGCGTTCGCGCTTGTCGTTCCAGGCGCTGAGCACCGACTCGCGGATGCGGGCGCGGATACCTTCCTCATGCAGCTTGTCATCCTGCTCCAGCCACTCGGCCACCGGCAGGGTCATGCCGAAGTCGGAGCTCAGCGCCTGCTCGAGGCCGGGGATGTCCCACTGCTCTTCCAGGCTCAGCGGCGGAATGTAGGCGTTGATCACGCTGTCGACGACATCGTCGTGAATCAGGCGCACGTTCTCGCTGATGCTGTCGGTCTTGAGGATGTCGTCGCGCTGGCTGTAGATGGCGTGGCGCTGCTCGTTGGCCACGTCGTCGTACTTCAGCAGGTTCTTGCGGATGTCGAAGTTGCGCGCCTCGACCTTGCGCTGCGCGCCCTCGATGGACTTCGACACCCACGGGTGCTCGATGGCCTCGCCCGGCTTCATGCCCAGCGACTTCATCATGTTCTTCACTCGCTCGCTGGCGAAGATGCGCATGAGGTCATCTTCCAGCGACAGGTAGAAGCGCGTCACGCCGGGGTCGCCCTGGCGACCGGCACGGCCGCGGAGCTGGTTGTCGATGCGTCGCGACTCATGGCGTTCGGAGCCGATGATGTGCAGGCCGCCGGCCTCCATGACGCGGGCGTGGTCTTCTTCCCAGGCCTTCTTCAGCGCCTCGGTCTGTTCCGGCGTGATGGCGTCGCCGAGCTTGGCGGCCTCGGCCTTCCAGTTGCCGCCGAGCAGGATGTCGGTGCCGCGGCCGGCCATGTTGGTGGCGATGGTCACGGTGCCGGAACGGCCGGCCTGGGCGACGATCTCGGCTTCCTGCTCGTGGAACTTGGCGTTCAGCACGCGGTGCGGGATCTTTTCCTGGTTGAGCAGGCGCGACAGCAGCTCGCTGGCCTCGATGGTCGCGGTACCGACCAGGATCGGCGCGCCCTTCTCGCGGTAGGCCTTGATGTCGCTGACGATGGCCTGGTACTTCTCCATCGGGCTCAGGTAGACCAGGTCGTCGTGGTCCTTGCGGATCATCGGGCGATGGGTCGGGATCACCACCACGTCGAGACCGTAGATCTGGCGGAACTCCGGCGCCTCGGTGTCGGCGGTGCCGGTCATGCCGGAGAGCTTGCGGTAGAGGCGGAACAGGTTCTGGAAGGTGGTCGTGGCCAGGGTCTGGTTCTCGGCCTGGATGTTGACCCCTTCCTTGGCCTCGACGGCCTGGTGCAGGCCCTCGGACCAGCGACGGCCCGGCATGGTGCGGCCGGTGTGCTCGTCGACGATGACGACGTCGTTGCCCTGCACGATGTAGTGCACGTCGCGCTGGAACAGCACGTGCGCCTTCAGCGCCGCGTGCACGTGGTGCACCAGGTTCAGGTGCGCCGGCGAGTACAGGCTTTCGCCCTCGGCCAGCAGGCCCATCGCGACCATGCGCTGCTCGACGAACTCGTGGCCGGCCTCGGTGAGCTCGACCTGGCGGCTCTTCTCGTCGATCCAGTAGTGGCCGCCGTCAGGCTTGCCTTCCTCGGCCTGGCGGGTCAGCGACGGGATCAGCGTGTTGATCTGGATGTACAGGCGCGACGAGTCTTCGCTGGCGCCGGAGATGATCAGCGGCGTGCGCGCCTCGTCGATGAGGATGGAGTCGACTTCGTCGATCAGGGCGTAGGCGTGGCCGCGCTGGAAGCGGTCCTCGAGGCGGAACGCCATGTTGTCGCGCAGGTAGTCGAAACCGAATTCGTTGTTGGTGCCGTAGGTGATGTCGGCACGATAGGCGGCGCGCTTCTCGTCCTGCGGCTGCTGCGAGCGCACCACGCCGATGCTGAGTCCGAGGAACTCGAACAGCGGGCGGTTCCACTCGGCGTCACGCGCGGCCAGGTAGTCGTTGACGGTGACCACATGCACGCCTTCGCCGGACAGCGCATTCAGGTAGGCCGGCAGCGTGGCGGTCAGGGTCTTGCCTTCACCGGTGCGCATTTCGGCGATGCGGCCCTCGTGCAGGGTGATGCCGCCGATCATCTGGACATCGTAGTGGCGCATGCCGAGCACGCGCTTGGCCGCCGCACGGCAGACCGCGAAGGCGTCCGGCAGCAGCGCGTCGAGACTCTCGCCGCCCTGGTAGCGCTGCTGGAACTCCGCGGTCCTGGCCTTGAGCTCGTCATCGCTGAGGGCATCGGCCGCGGGCTCGAGGGCATTGATGCGCTCGACGATCTGTCGCATGCGCTTGAGCTCGCGTTCGTTCTTGGTTCCGAACAAGCCACTGACTAGGCGTGAAAACATGGTCACCACTCGGATTGATAAGGCAAATCAGCGCAGCATTCTACTCGCTTTCCCCCCTGACGAAAGTCCCCGGGGGGGCAGGCGCCGGCCTGCCGGAAACGAAAAGCCCGGCAGATGCCGGGCCTTTCGGGACAAAACGACACTCAGCGTCGGGCAACGCGCAACACCGTGGCCGGGTTGATGTGCTTGCCGTCGCGCAGCACTTCGTAATGCAGGTGGGTGCCTGTGGAGCGGCCGGTCGAGCCCATGTAGGCGATCAGCTGGTCCTTGCTGACCAGGTCGCCGGTCTTCACCACGATGCCGCTGGCATGGGCATAGCGGGTCACCAGGCCGTCGCCGTGGCTGATCTCGACCAGGTTGCCGTAGCCGCTGCGGACACCGGCGAAGACCACCACGCCATCGGCCACGGAGAACACGTCGCTGCCTTCCGAGCCGGCGAAGTCGATGCCGCCGTGGAAGGTGGTGCGGCCGGTGAACGGATCGCTGCGATAGCCGAACGAGGAAGTGATGTAGCCGTTGCGCACCGGCATGTTGTCGAGGTTGACCTTCTGCTGGCGAATGCCCTGCAGCACGCGCTCCAGGGCGATCAGCTGGGCCTCGCGCTCCTGCACTTCCTGCCAGAGGTCGCTGAGCTTGCGGCCGACCTGGTGTTCGTCACCATGGCCGATGACACCGGCCTCCTCGGGGCCGCCCATCGGCGGCTTGCGCGAGAAATCGAACTCGTCGCCCTTGAGCTTGGCCGATTCGGCCAGGTGGGCACCGAGCGCGTCGATGCGCATCATGCGTGCCTGGATGTCGGCCATGCGCGCGGACATGGCACGCAGCTCGTCCTGCTGCGCGCGGTCGGACTGCGCCACCGGCTGGGCGAGCGCGTCGCCGAGCACATGGGAGGTCACCCAGTAGCCGACCGAGCCGACCACGGCCGACAGTGCAAACAGGCCGGCGCCGGCGGT
>NZ_PTQZ01000124.1 GCF_002943415.1 Amnimonas aquatica
TGCCGGGACAGGGCAGGTCCGGCCGAATGACGGCATCGCCGCTTGGCGCCCTGCGGGTGTTCCCGTAGAGTAGCGACCAAAGCGAAAGGAGTAGTTCCCGTGTTGGAGATGGTGAAATCGGGCGGCTGGCTGATGGTGCCGCTGCTGCTGGCTTCCGTCCTGGCCCTGGCCATCATTCTCGAGCGTGCCTGGACCCTGCGCAGCCGCCGGGTGGCGCCGCCCGATCTGCTGGCCGATGTCTGGACCCAGCTCCAGGCCGGCGAGCTCAAGGGCGAGGCACTGCGCAATCTGCAGGCCGGTTCGCCGCTGGGCGCGCTGCTGGCCGCCGGCCTGGTCAACGCCCGCCACGGCCGTGAAATGACCAAGGAGGCCATCGAGAACGCCGCCACGCCGGTGGTGCACGAGCTCGAGCGCTACCTGTCGCTGCTCGGCACCATCGCGCTGATCTCGCCCCTGCTCGGCCTGCTCGGCACCGTGGTCGGCATCATCGACGCCTTCCTGGTGGTCACCGCCGGCGGCATCGGCGACCCCACGGCGCTGGCCGGCGGCATCTCCAAGGCGCTGGTCACCACCGCCAGCGGCATTGCCGTGGCGATCCCGGCCATGATCATGCACCGCTACTACCTGCGCCATATCCAGACCCTGACGGTGTCCATGGAGCAGCAGGCGGTGAAGCTGGTCGACATGCTGCACGGCGACCGCGAGGTCGATGTGCGCGAGGTGGATGCGTGAAGTTCAAGCGCCCCGCGCAGGACCCGCTGGAGATCAACCTCCTGCCGCTGATCGACTGTCTGCTGTTCCTGATCGTATTCTTCCTGCTCACCACCACCTTCGCCAAGACCGGCAAGCTGCAGGTGCAGCTGCCGCAGGCCGACGGCACGGCAGCCGCCGCCAAGGCGAAGCCGCTGGAGGTCGCGGTCGATGCCCGCGGGCACTACGCCGTCAATGGCCAGGTGCTGGCGGCGGCCACGCCGGAGGCGCTGCGCGCGGCCATCGTCGCGGCGGCCGGCGACAGCCGCGACCAGCAGTTCGTGATCTCGGCCGATGGCAAGGCGCCGCACCAGTCCGTGGTCACGGCCATGGACCTGGCCGGACAGCTGGGCTTCCGCAACCTCGGCATCGGCACGCAGAATGCAAGCACACCCACGACACCCTGACCCGAGCCATCCTGCATGACTGCATCCGCGACACCGGCCGCCGTGCCGGCCACCAGCAGCTGGCTGTCCTACAAGCGCCTGCTGGGCTACACCCGAAAGCACTGGAAGCTGTTCGCGCTGGCCGTGGTCGGTTTCATCCTCAACGCCCAGACGCAATGGGCCGCGGCCCAGCTGCTGAAGTACATCATCACCGCCATCGAGGCACGCGACCAGAGCTCCAAGAACCTTTTTCCGCTTCTGATCGTGGGCCTGTTCGTGGTGCGCGGCGTCGGCAGTTTCATGGGCACGTACTACATGTCCATGGTCGCGCGCCACGTTGTCTACGCCCTGCGCATGCAGCTGTTCGAGAAGATCATGACGCTGCCGGCGCGCTATTTCAGCGACAACTCGCCTGGTCACATCACCGCCAAGCTCATGTACAACGTCGAACAGGTGACCTCGGCCGCCACCGATGCCATCAAGACCATCGTGCGCGAGGGCGCCATCGTCATCGGCCTGGTGATCTACCTGTTCTGGACCAACTGGAAGCTGTCGCTGTCGCTGCTCATCGTCGGCCCGTTCGCGGCGTTGCTGGTGCGTACCGCGAGCAAGCGCTTCCGCAAGCTGTCGAAAAAGGTGCAGATGGCCATGGGCGATCTCAACCATATCGCCGGCGAGGCCATCAACGGCTATGTGGTGGTCAAGACCTACGGCGGCGAGGCCTACGAGCGCGACCGCTTCGACCGCGCTTCGCTGTCCAACCTGAAGAACTCCATGAAGATCGTGGTCACCAGCGCCATCAACACGCCGCTGGTGCAGCTGCTCATGGCCATGGCCATGGCCGGCGTGATCTGGGTGGCGCTGCAGCCAGGCATTTCCGGTAACACCTCGCCAGGCGAGTTCGTGGCTTACCTTACTGCCGCCGGTCTGCTCGCCAACCCGATCAAGGCGCTGACCGAGGTCAACGAGAAGCTGCAGCGCGGCATCACCGCTGCCCAGTCGGTTTTCGAGGTCATTGATGAGGTGTCCGAACCTTCGGGTGGTACGCGTGTGGCTGGTCGTTTGACTGGGGAAATCGAGTTTCGTGACATCAGCTTTGGTTATGAGCCTGGTCAGCCTGTGCTAAAGAATTTTTCCCTGCATGTGCAGCCGGGTCAGACTGTGGCGATCGTCGGTCGCTCTGGCTCCGGCAAGTCCACGCTGGTGGGCCTGCTGCCACGCTTCCACGATGCCCAGTCCGGCGAGCTGCTGGTCGACGGCCACCCGATCACCGACTATCCGGTGGGTGACCTGCGCCGCCAGATCGCGTTGGTGAATCAGAAGGTGATTTTGTTCAACGACACCGTGGCCAACAACATCGCCTACGGCGCCTGGCGTGACCTGCCGCGCGAAGCGGTCGAGCATGCCGCCCAGACCGCCTATGCCGACGAGTTCGTGCGCAAGCTGCCGGACGGCTACGACACCCGCATCGGCCAGGACGGCACCCAGCTTTCCGGCGGCCAGCGCCAGCGCCTGGCGATCGCCCGCGCCATGATCAAGGATGCGCCCATCCTGATCCTCGACGAGGCCACCAGCGCGCTCGACAACGAGTCCGAGTTCTTCATCCAGGCCGCGCTCGAGCGGGTCATGCAGAACCGCACCACGCTGGTCATCGCGCACCGGCTGTCGACCATCGAGAACGCCGACCTGATCGTGGTCATGGATCAGGGTCGCATCGTGGAGCAGGGCACCCACACCGAGCTGCTGGCGCGTGACGGCGTCTATGCCCAGCTGCACAGCCGCCGCTTCAGCGAGGACGGGGGCCATGGCGAGCTGGGCTGAGCGCTGGCATGACGGGCACCCGCTGTTTCGCCTGCTGCTGCCGCTGGGCCGGCTGTTCGAGGCGGTCGCCGCCCGCCGCCGCGCGGCCTGGCGTGATGGCCGCCGCACGTCCTGGCGGGCGCCGGTGCCGGTCATCGTGGTCGGCAACATCACCGTCGGCGGCACCGGCAAGACGCCGCTGACGCTGGCCCTGGTCGAGCAGCTGCGCGCTGCAGGCTGGCGCCCCGGCATCGTCAGCCGCGGCTATGGCGGCCGCGCCACCTATCCCTGCCTTGTCCTGCCCGATGCCGATGCCGCCGTGGTCGGCGACGAGCCGCTGCTGCTGGCGCGCCGCAGCGGCGTGCCGGTGGTGGTGGACCCGCAGCGCGCGCGCGGCGTACGGCATCTGCTGGCCGGCGCCGACTGCGACCTGGTGATCTGCGACGACGGCCTGCAGCACTACGCCCTGGCGCGCGACATCGAGATCGCCGTCATCGACGGCCGCCGTGGCCTGGGCTCCGGCCTGCCGCTGCCGGCCGGCCCGCTGCGCGAGCCGCCGTCGCGGCTGGCCGAGGTCGATTTCCGCGTCATCAACGGTGACTGGCTGGCCGCCGGCGAACCGCCGGCCGCCGCCGTGACCATGCTGCTGGAGCCCGGTGAATGGCTGCCGGTAGCGACTGCCGGCAGCACCGGTCCCGTGGCAGGTACTGCGATTGCTGCCGGAGCTGCCGCCCGGTCTGCCGCCGCCGGCCAGGCGCCGCAGCCGCCGGCGCGGGTGCACGCGGTGGCCGGTATCGGCCATCCGCCACGCTTTTTCGCCATGCTGGCGGCGCAGGGCTACGCACCGGTGCCGCACGCCTTTCCCGACCACCATGCCTACCGGGCGGAAGAGCTGCGTTTCACGCCGCCGCTGCCGCTGGTCATGACCGAGAAGGATGCGGTGAAATGCGCCGGCATCGCACCGCCGGATAGCTGGTTCGTGCCGGTTCAGGCTATGCTGCCGGCAGATTTCTGGCAGGCGCTGCATTCGCGCCTGGCCGACTGGAGACCCTCTGATGCCTGACAAGAAGCTGCTGGCCATACTGGCCTGTCCGCTCTGCAAGGGGCCGCTGCAGCACGATGCCGCGCGCGCCGAGCTGATCTGCCGCGCCGACGCGCTGGCTTTCCCGATCCGTGACGACATTCCCGTCATGCTCGAAGGCGAGGCCCGCCGCCTCGGCCTCGACGAGTCGCTGCCGCCCAGCCGCGGCCGCTGATCCCCTGATTTCGCCGAACACCGCAAGGAACCCTGTCATGAGCTTTCGCGTCGTCATTCCCGCCCGCTACGGTTCCAGCCGCCTGCCCGGCAAGCCGCTGCTGGACATCTGCGGCAAGCCCATGGTCGTGCATGTCTACGAGCGTGCGCTGGAAAGCGCGGCCAGCGAAGTCGTGGTTGCCACCGACGACGCCCGCATCGAGGCGGTGCTGCGCGAGCTCGGTGCCCCGGTGGTGATGACCCGCGCCGACCATCCGTCCGGCACCGACCGCCTGCAGGAAGTCGCCGCCCATTTCGGCTGGGGCGACGATGACATCGTGGTCAATGTCCAGGGCGACGAGCCGCTGATCCCGCCGGCGGTCATCAACCAGGTCGCCGACAACCTGCGCCAGGCCGATGCCGCCGGCATCGCCACCCTGGCCGAGCCGCTGCACGACGCCGAGCAGCTGTTCAACCCGAACATCGTCAAGCTGGTGCGCGACGTCGATGACCACGCGCTGTACTTCAGCCGGGCGCCGCTGCCCTGGGCGCGCGATGCCTTCGCGATCAGCCGCGAGCAGCTGCCGCCCGAGGCGCTGTCGCTGTACCTGCGCCATCTCGGCATCTACGCCTACCGCGTCGGCTTCCTGCACGACTACGTGTCCTGGCCGCCGGCGCTGATCGAGCAGGTCGAGAGCCTGGAGCAGCTGCGCGCGCTCTACCGCGGCGTGAAGATCCATGTCGATGTCGCCGCCGCCGAGCTGCCGCCGGGTGTCGACACCCAGGCCGACCTCGACCGCGTGCGCGCCGTGCTGGCCGCGCGTGCCGGCGGGACCGCCGCGTGAGCATGACCGCGGCCGGGCAGGGCGGGGAGCGCCCCGTGCGGGTGCTGTTCGTCTGCCTCGGCAACATCTGCCGTTCGCCGACCGCGGAAGGCGTGTTCCGCCGCAAGGCCGAGCAGGCCGGCTGGGGCGGCATGCTGCAGGCGGACTCTGCCGGCACCGCGGCCTGGCACACCGGCAAGGCGCCCGATGCGCGCTCGCAGCAGCACGCCCGCGTGCGCGGCTATGACCTGTCGGCGCTGCGCGCACGCCAGGCGACCTGGCGCGACTTCGCAGACTTCGACCATGTCCTGGCCATGGACGCCGACAACCTCGCTGCCCTGCATGGCCTGCGCGACGAGGCCCGGCGCCGGCTGGGGCGCGAGCCCGATGCCACGCTGGGCCTGCTGCTGGA
>NZ_PTQZ01000125.1 GCF_002943415.1 Amnimonas aquatica
CCAGCGGCACCGCGCGCCTGTTCGGGCATGTGGCGAGGGATCCGGCACGGCTGGCGCAGCGCCCCCTGCCGATGGCGCCGGAGGCCCTGGCGCAGGCACGCTGAGTCCGCCGCCGCTTCAGTTTCTCAGATGCAGGAACTGCCCGAGATGGTCCGCGACCTGCGGGAACAGCGGCGGTGGCAGCTGCGTGCCGAGCTTGCGGAAACTGCGGTAGGCCAGCGCAAGCGTGACCGCGATGACCCCGTTCAGGGTCTTGTCCACCACCAGGTTGAACTTCATCCTCGCCTTGGGCACATAGAGCAGCGGCTGCAAGGCCTCGTCGATGACCCGGATCAGCACCTCGACACCCGCGCGGATATCCGCCCTGGCCGGGTCCCGCAGCGCCTGCAGGGCGTCCTCCGCCTCCCTCGCCAGCGCCGGACTGATGCCGAACACCAGGTGCGCCCTCAGGCCGTCCGGGGTCGGCAGCATGACCAGAAGACGCCGGTAATGCTGCACCACCGGTGCCAGGCGGTCGTTGCCGAAGAACCCGGTGATCCAGCCCAGGTAGTGCCGGAGCTTGGACTTGATCTCCTCGATCACGTGGTGCGCCTCACGGAAGCCATCCGCACCAGTGGTCTCCATCAGCTCGCGGACGGCATTGCCGAAGAAGCCGTCGACCACGTCGCAGGACGCCTCCGTGATCAGCCTGCCGGCCAGCTCGGCCTGCGGGATGCGGGTACCGGACTGCAGCGCGGCATCGAGGCGCGCGACATCCTCCGGCAGGTTGTCACTGATGCGGCAGGCGATGTAGGGCACGGCTGGGGACATGACGATCCTCGTCGGTCTCGGGGCGGATGCAGCGATAGTATGCCGGCCCGCGCGCAGGCCATGTGCCGGAACTACGGCCCGACGCGTCAGCTCGGCCAATGGCATGAGCAACGCCACGTCATGACCGCGCCGCCTCCATCCTCTCTCCATGGTTGCCCGCTAGCATGGGCCCGAACCCAATCCCATCACGAGAGGAAACCTCCCCATGAAAGCAGCCCGGCAACTGGCCACCACCCTGATCATGGCTGGCGCCATGGCCCTGCCCTCCATCGTCTTCGCGGACCATCACGACGAGCGTGCGCGCGGACAGCGCGGTGGCGAACCCTCCGCAGCCATGCAGGCAGCCTGCAAGGGCAAGGCACCTGGCGCCTCCGTCACCGTGACCGCGCAGGATGGCCGCAAGCTCGCCGGCACCTGCCAGCTGGTCTTCCGCCCGGATGCCGGCAGCCGCGACAACAAGCGCTGACCCCTGCGGTAGCGCCAAAGAAAAAGGCCCCTCGCGGGGCCTTTTTCGTTCAGCGTGCAGCGGGTTCGGCTTACATCATGCCGCCCATGTCCGGCATGGCCGGCGCGGCCGGCTTGTCGTCCGGCGCATCGGTGATCATGGCTTCGGCGGTCAGCAGCAGGCCGGAGACGCTGGCGGCGTTCTGCAGCGCGGTGAAGGTCACCTTGGCCGGGTCCAGGATACCCAGCTCGACCAAGTCGCCGTAGGTGCCGGTGGCGGCGTTGTAGCCATAGTTGCCGGAACCGTTCTTGACTTCGTTGACGATCACCGAGGCTTCTTCACCAGCGTTGGTCACGATCTGGCGCAGCGGCGACTCGATGGCGCGACGCAGGATGGCGATGCCGGCATCCTGGTCGGCATTGTCGCCCTTGAGGTTGGCCAGGGCCGGCAGCGCACGGATCAGCGCGGTGCCGCCGCCAGCGACGACACCGGCCTCGACAGCGGCGCGGGTGGCGTGCAGGGCGTCATCGACGCGATCCTTCTTTTCCTTCAGCTCGACTTCGGTGGCGGCACCGACCTTGATCACGGCCACGCCGCCGGCCAGCTTGGCCACGCGTTCCTGCAGCTTTTCCTTGTCGTAGTCGCTGGAGGAGTTCTCGATCTCGACGCGGATCTGCGCCACGCGGGCTTCGATGTCGGCGGCATTGCCGGCGCCATCGATGACGGTGGTGTTTTCCTTCGACACGATGACCTTCTTGGCAGTGCCCAGGTCCTGTAGGCTGGCGCCTTCGAGGTTCAGGCCGACTTCCTCGGAGATCACGGTAGCGCCGGTCAGGACGGCGATATCCTGCAGCATGGCCTTGCGGCGGTCACCGAAGCCCGGGGCCTTGACGGCGCAGACCTTGACGATGCCGCGCATGGAGTTGACCACCAGCGTGGCCAGGGCCTCGCCTTCAACGTCTTCGGCGATCAGCAGCAGGGCCTTGCCGGACTTGGCGACGCCTTCCAGCACCGGAATCAGCTCACGGATGTTGGAGATCTTCTTGTCGACCAGCAGGATGAACGGGCTGTCCAGCTCGGCGGTCATGCTGTCCTGCTTGTTGACGAAGTACGGGCTGATGTAGCCACGGTCGAACTGCATGCCTTCGACCACGTCCAGGGTGTCCTCGAAGCCCGAGCCTTCCTCGACGGTGATCACGCCTTCCTTGCCGACCTTGTCCATGGCTTCGGCGATCAGGCGGCCGATGGTTTCGTCGGAGTTGGCGGAAATGGCGCCGACCTGGGCGATGGCCTTGGAGTCCGTGACCGGCACGGCGGCCTTCTTGATGGCGTCGACGGCGACCGCGGTGGCCTTGTCGATGCCACGCTTCAGGTCGGTCGGGTTGAGGCCGGCGGCGACGGCCTTGAGGCCTTCGTTCAGGATCGACTGGGCCAGCACGGTGGCGGTGGTGGTGCCGTCACCGGCGACATCGGCGGTCTTGCTGGCGACTTCCTTGACCAGCTGGGCACCCATGTTCTCGAACTTGTCCTTGAGCTCGATCTCCTTGGCCACGGACACGCCGTCCTTGGTGATGGTGGGTGCGCCGAAGGACTTGTCGAGGATCACGTTGCGACCCTTGGGGCCCAGCGTCACCTTGACAGCGTCGGCCAGGATGTTAACACCGGCAACCAGGCGGGCACGGGCGGAGTCACCGAACTTCACGTCTTTTGCAGCCATTTTCTCTTTTCCTCTCAAATACGGATGGTTTCAGTCAACACGGGCCGTGCGGAGGCCCGACCGAATGCGGCTCAGCCGAGCACCGCGAAGATTTCCGATTCCTTCATGATCAGCAGCTCTTCGCCGTCGACCTTGACGGTGCTGCCGGCGTACTGGCCGAACAGGACCTTCTCGCCGACCTTCACGTCCAGCGGACGCACATCGCCGTTGTCCTTGATGATGCCGTTGCCGACAGCGACCACCACGCCCTGCGAGGGCTTCTCGGCAGCGGCGCCGGGCAGCAGGATGCCGCCGGCCGTCTTGGTTTCTTCTTCGACGCGACGAATCACGACGCGGTCATGCAAGGGACGAATTGCCATCGTAACCTCCAGGTTTTGTTGTCGATCAAGGGCCCTTGCGGGCGGTTGAAATAAGCCGTGCCACACCGGTCACCGGTCAGCGAGCGGGCGGCTTGTCATCGTTATGGGGGTGCCGGCACGGCATTCAAGGGCTGATGCGCATTTTTTTGCGGCCACCGGCCCGGCGCACCGCTGCCGGCAGGCCGTCGCGTCAATTTTTTTGCGTCGCCGGTCGCCTGCGCCGACACCGGCGCGCTAGAGTAGCAGCATCCGGCCCGGCGGCCGGAAATCCCCGTCCAGCCTTCCGCCCGGCCAGTCGCCCGGACGGACCACGCGAGCACGACCGCATGCCCGACGCCCGGCAGATCACGCTGCGCCAGGCCTTCGCCCAGCCCGCCGCCCTCACCCTGTTCCTGTTCGGCTTCGCCTCCGGGCTGCCTTTCCTGCTTGTCGGCGGCACCCTGTCGGTCTGGCTCAAGGACAGCGGCGTTTCGCTCGAGGACATCGGCCTGATCAGCCTCGCCGGCCTGGCCTACGCCTTCAAGTTCGTCTGGGCACCGCTCACCGATCGCCTGCGGCTGCCGCTGCTGGGCCGCCTCGGTCGCCGCCGCTCCTGGCTGCTGGCGGCCCAGCTGCTGCTCGCCGCCAGCCTGCTGCTGATGAGCGTGCTCACCCCCGCCGGCGCGCTCGGCCTGTTCGTGCTGGTCACCGTGCTGGCCGGCTTCTCCGGCGCCACCCAGGATGTGGTGGTCGACGCCTACCGCATCGAGATCGCAGCGCCCGAGATGCAGGGCGCGCTCGCCGCCACCTACACCCTGGGCTACCGCCTGGCGCTGCTGGTCTCCGGCGCGCTGGCGCTGATGCTCGCCGACCACCTGCCCTGGGGCCTGATCTACCAGGGCATGGCAGCCCTGGTCGGCGTCATCATGCTGGCCACGCTGTGGGCGCGCGAACCCGAGGCCCCGGCGGACATGCCCGGCACCGGCGACGCCGGTCTCGCAGCGACCCTGGCGGCCAGCATCGCCGGACCGTTCCGGGACTTCTTCGTGCGCTACGCCGGCTGGCTGGGCGCGGGGCTGCTGCTGTTCATCGGCCTGTTCAAGATCTCCGACCAGATGCTCGGCGTCATGGCCCTGCCCTTCTACCTGGACTGCGGCTTCAGCAAGACCGAGATCGCCGCCGTGTCCAAGCTCTTCGGGGTCTGGGTCGGCATCGCCGGCGCCTTCATCGGCGGCGCCGCCGTGGTCCGCTTCGGTGCTCACCGCATGCTGCTGGTGGCCATGCTGCTGGGCGCCCTCAGCAATCTGCTCTATGTCGTGCTGTCATACTTCCCGGGCAATATCCAGGTCTTCGTGGCCGTGATCGGCGGCGAGAACCTGTCCGGCGGCTTCCTCGGCGCCGTCGCCGTGGCCTGGCTGTCGGCGCTGGTCAGCCGCGAGTACACCGCCACCCAGTACGCCCTGTTCAGCTCCCTGGTCACCCTGCCCGGCAAGCTGATCGGCGGCTTCTCCGGCTTCATGGTCGCAGGCATGGGCTACGAGGGCTTCTTCATTTTCTCCACCCTGGCCGTGGTGCCTGCCTTGCTGCTGTTCGCCTGGCTGACCCCGCGCCTGAACACACCGGCGAACTGATCCATGCAGTACATTCTCAGTGTGAAAGAGCTGCGCAAGCGCTTCGGCGACTTCGTGGCGGTGGACGGCGTCAGCTTCGACGTCCGTCCCGGCATCTGCTTCGGACTGCTCGGCCCCAACGGGGCCGGCAAGACCACCAGCATCGAAATGATCGAAGGCATCACCCCGGCCGACAGCGGAGAGATACTGTTCAAGGGCCGGCCGGCCGGCCAGGCTTTCCGCGAGGCCTGCGGCATCCAGTTCCAGCACACCGCCCTGCCGGACTTCCTGACCACGCGCGAAGCGCTGGCGCTGTTCGCGAAGTTCTACCGGCAGCCGGTGCCGCTGGCGCAGCTGGCCAGCGACTGCCACCTCGACGACTACCTCGACCACTACGCCACGCGCCTGTCCGGCGGCCAGCGCCAGCGCCTGCTGCTGGC
>NZ_PTQZ01000126.1 GCF_002943415.1 Amnimonas aquatica
CCGGGGTTTTGCCTGAAATGCACACGATTGCTGCGGCCATGTGCACAAAAAGCGGGCATGGGCACCGCCCGCCTGCCACATTCCCTGCCGGAAGACCAGAGGCCGTCACGACTCCTGCAGCCGGCACCAGCGCTTGACACGCCCGCCGGCCTCAGCCGGCGAGCTTGATCTGCTCGCGCAGGCGATGCATTTCGTCGCGCAGGCGCGCCGCCTCCTCGAACTCCAGGTTGCGCGCCTTTTCCAGCATGGTCTTTTCCAGCTGCTGGATCTGCTGCGTCAGCGCCTTCGCGTCCAGCGGCGCCGGACGGCTGCCCGGGCGCTCGCCACGCCCGGCCAGGCCGCCGCCGCGACGGGCGCCGGAGCCGCCGCCATTGGCGACCGCGGCGCCGGCATAGGTTTCCAGAATGTCGCTGACCGAACGCGCCACCCCCGTCGGGGTGATGCCGTGCTCGGCGTTGAAGGCGATCTGCTTCGCCCGCCGGCGCTCGGTCTCGCCGATGGCACGGTCCATGGAGCCGGTCATGCGGTCGGCATAGAGGATGGCCTTGCCGTTGAGATGGCGCGCGGCGCGGCCGATGGTCTGGATCAGCGACCGGTCGGAGCGCAGGAAGCCCTCCTTGTCGGCATCGAGGATCGCCACCAGCGACACCTCGGGCATGTCCAGGCCCTCGCGCAGCAGGTTGATGCCGATGAGCACGTCGAACACCCCCACGCGCAGGTCGCGGATGATCTCCACGCGCTCCACGGTGTCGATGTCGGAGTGCAGGTAGCGCACCTTCACGCCGTGCTCGGACAGGTACTCGGTGAGGTCCTCGGCCATGCGCTTGGTCAGCGTGGTCACCAGCACGCGCTCCTGCACCGCCACGCGCTGGCGGATCTGCGACAGCAGGTCGTCGACCTGGGTCGCCGCCGGCCGCACCTCGACCTCGGGATCGACCAGGCCGGTCGGGCGCACCAGCTGCTCCACCACGTTGTCGGCGTGCGCCTGCTCGTACGGCCCCGGCGTCGCCGAGACGAAGATGGTCTGCGGCGAGATGCGCTCGAACTCCTCGAATTTCATCGGCCGGTTGTCCATGGCCGACGGCATGCGGAAGCCGTAGTTGACCAGGTTCTCCTTGCGCGAGCGGTCGCCGTTGTACATGCCGCCGATCTGCGGCACGGTCACGTGCGACTCGTCGATCAGCAGGATGGCGTCCGGCGGCACGTAGTCGAACAGCGTCGGCGGCGCCGAACCCGGCTCGCGCCCGGACAGGTGGCGCGAGTAGTTCTCGATGCCCTGGCAGTAGCCGAGCTGCTGCAGCATCTCCAGGTCGTACTTGGTGCGCTGCTCCAGGCGCTGCGCCTCCAGCAGCTTGTCGTTGGCGCGGAACCATTCCAGGCGCGCGCGCAGCTCGTCCTTGATGCCGTCGATGGCGGCGTGGATGCGCTCCTGCGGCGTCACGTAGTGCGACTTCGGGTAGATGGTCACGCGCGCCACGCGCTTGCGCACCGCGCCGGTGAGCGGATCGAACCAGCAGATGGACTCGACCTCGTCGTCGAACAGCTCGATGCGCACGGCCTCGACCTCGGACTCGGCCGGGAAGATGTCGATGATGTCGCCGCGCACGCGGTAGTTGCCGCGGTAGAACTCGATGTCGTTGCGCGTGTACTGCAGCTCGGCCAGCCGGCGCAGCAGCGCGCGCTGGTCGACGCGGTCGCCGCGCGCCACGTGCAGCAGCATCTTCATGTAGGCCTCGGGGTCGCCGAGGCCGTAGATCGCCGACACCGTGGCGACGATGATGGCGTCACGCCGTTCCAGCAGCGCGCGCGTGGCCGACAGGCGCATCTGCTCGATGTGCTCGTTGATGGCGGCATCCTTCTCGATGAAGGTGTCCGACGACGGCACATAGGCTTCCGGCTGGTAGTAGTCGTAGTAGCTGACGAAGTACTCGACGGCGTTGTTCGGGAAGAACTCCTTGAACTCGCCGTAGAGCTGCGCCGCCAGCGTCTTGTTGGGCGCCATGATGATGGCCGGCCGCTGCAGCCGGGCGATCACGTTGGCCATGGTGAAGGTCTTGCCGGAGCCGGTGACGCCGAGCAGGGTCTGGTGGCTGAGGCCGTCCTCCACGCCCTGCACCAGGCCCTCGATGGCCGTCGGCTGGTCGCCGGCCGGCTGGTAGCGCGACACCACCTCGAAAACGCCTTNACGCGCTGAAACCTCCGAGTGTAACCTTTGCCGGACGGATGCACCCGCCCCGCCCGGAGACACGCCATGCCCCGCTGGAAACGCCTGATCGGTCTCCGACAGCCGGACCCCGACCTCTACGCCCTGTCCGATGCCGCCTGCAACCCGGCCGCAGGCGGCCCGCAGGCCACGCCGGCACCCGGTGACGATGCGCCGGCGACACTGGAGATCCGCTACCTGGGCACCGCCGGCTTCGTCATCAGCGACGGCTGCCACACCGTGGTGCTCGACCCCTACCTGACGCGCCCCGGCCTGCTGGCCTCGCTGACGCGGCCGCTGGTGCCCGACACCGCGCTCATCGCGCGTCTGATTCCCGAAGCCGACGACGTGCTCATCGGCCACGCCCACTACGACCACATCCTCGATGCCCCCGACCTGTGCCGGCAGACCGGTGCGCGCCTGATCGGCTCGTCCACCGCCGTGCAGGTCGGCATCGCCGCCGGCCTGCCGCCGGAACAGCTGCTGGCCACCGCGGGGCGCGAGGACATCGCCTCCGGCCCGTGGACCGTGCGCGGCCTGCCTTCGCTGCACGGACGCATCTTCGGCCGCATTCCGTTTCCCGGCGACCTGCACGCGCCGCCACCATGGCCGCCGCGCATGGCCGACCTGCCGCACGGGCTGGTGCTGAACTGGCTGGTGGACACCGGCGGACTGCGGGTCATGCACATCGACTCGGCGGACTTCATCGACACCGAGCTGGCCGGGCACCGCTGCGACATCGTCTGTCTCTGCGCGATCGGGCGCCAGGCGCGGCCGAACTACGTGCGCGACATCGTGAAACACCTCCGGCCGAAGTGGATCATCCCCTGCCACTGGGACACCATGATCACGCCCGTCGAGGCCGAGCCCGACCTGCTGCCGGGCGTCGACCTGCCCGGCTTCCTGCGCGAGATCGAGGCCGAGGGCGTGACACCGCTGCTGACCCCGATCCTCGGCCGGCAGCTGTTCGACCAGCCCGGCGACGCCGGGCCGGCCTGAGTCCGGACCGGATCACGGCGGCCGCACACGACAAGTCATGACCGCAAAGTCACAGCCGCTCGGGCAGACTGGCCGGCGGTGCCGGCAGACCATGGTCGCAGGCGCCAAAACCCTGCCCGGCGGCGGTGTTATCGCCGGGATTGTTCCGGTATCATTCCGCCGTTTTTGTCCCCACCCTGCCCAAGCCCGCAAGGCACGAGGAATCATCCGTGGATATTCAGCTCTCGCAACGTGTTCTCAGCATCAAGCCCTCCCCCACGCTGGCTGTCACCAAGAAGGCCGCCGAGCTGAAGGCCGCGGGCCGCGACATCATCGGCCTCGGCGCCGGCGAGCCGGACTTCGATACCCCGGAGCACATCAAGGCCGCCGCGCAGGACGCCATCGCCAAGGGCTTCACCAAGTACACCGCGGTCGACGGCACCCCGGGCCTGAAGAAGGCCATCATCGCCAAGTTCAAGCGCGATCAGGGCCTGGACTACGCGGCCAACCAGATCCTCGTGTCCTGCGGCGGCAAGCAGAGCTTCTTCAACCTGTCGCTGGCGCTGCTGAACAAGGGCGATGAAGTCATCATTCCGGCACCGTTCTGGGTCTCCTACCCGGACATGGTGATCATTGCCGACGGCACCCCGGTGATCGTCGAGTGCCCGCAGTCGCAGGGCTACAAGATCACCGCCGCCCAGCTCGAAGCCGCCATCACGCCGAAGACCCGCCTGCTGGTGCTGAACTCGCCGTCGAACCCGACCGGCATGGTCTACAGCAAGGCCGAGCTGCTGGCGCTGGCCGAGGTGCTGCGCAAGCACCCGCAGGTGCTGGTCGCCACCGACGACATGTACGAGCACATCATCTGGACCGCCGAGAAGTACGAGAACATCGTCACCGTGGCGCCGGACCTGTACGACCGCACCATCGTGCTCAACGGCGTGTCCAAGGCCTACGCCATGACCGGCTGGCGCATCGGCTACTGCGCCGGCCCGCAGAAGCTCATCGCCGCCATGACCAACGTGCAGTCGCAGTCGACCTCGAACCCGACCTCGATCTCGCAGGTCGCCGCCGAAGCCGCGCTGAACGGCCCGCAGGATGTCCTGGTGCCCATGGTCAAGGCCTTCAAGGAGCGCCATGACTATGTCGTGGCCACCCTGAACACCATCGAGGGCATCTCCTGCTCGCCGGCCGACGGCGCGTTCTACGCCTTCGCCAACGTCGAGGGCGCGATCGCCAAGCTCGGCCTGGCGAACGACCTGGCGTTCTCCGAGCACCTGCTCAACAGCGTCGGCGTCGCCGTGGTGCCGGGCTCGGCCTTCGGCCTCGACGGCCACATGCGCATTTCCTACGCGACCGCGCAGAGCGTGCTGGAAGACGCGCTGGGCCGTATCCGCAAGGCCATCGAGGGCTGATCGCCGGGCCTCCGGGCCCGCCGTCACGCGCTCCGGAAGCCGTCCCCACCCCTCGCGGTGCGGACGGCTTTTTTATGAGCAATTTTATGCATGCTCACCGCCCCCTGACGCTTGACCACCCTCCCCGGCCTCTCTATCATTCGCGTCCGTTGTGACGATCCCCGATAGCTCAGTCGGTAGAGCAAATGACTGTTAATCATTGGGTCGCTGGTTCGAGTCCAGCTCGGGGAGCCAATTAAAAGATGAAGCCGGTCAGGTACTTAACCTGACCGGCTTTGTCGTTTCTGGGGCCAGCGAAAACTTCTGGGACAAAACTGGGACGGATTTGGGACAACACAGAAATCTCGCATCTCCATGCTTGACCGAATGTTACCCCTGTCCCACATGCCATTTGTCCCAGCCAGACCTTCTATGTGGTCAGATCCTCATCGCTGAGATGCTCCACCAGATCAGCCACGCTGCAACCAAAGTAACTACATAACTTATCAATCACATCGGTAGACGTGCTGTAGCCGCGCACGTTCGCAATCCGATTCAAAGTTGATCTCGCCAGCCCCGTTGCTTCAGCAACCTCCAGCAAACTGACCACCCTCCCCTCACGGAAAGAGAGATCTGCCATCCGCTCTCTCAGCCTGAACCTGATCATTTTCAACCTCGACCTACTGAACTTGCGAGAGGACGGAATACATGCAAAATAGCCTCATGTGATTCATATTTGAATCACTGAAACCAAAGTAAGCACAAATGAGGCTATCACAAAT
>NZ_PTQZ01000127.1 GCF_002943415.1 Amnimonas aquatica
GCGCCTGCGCCAGCAGCTCCTTGCCGGTGCCGCTCTCGCCGCGGATCAGCACGCTGGCATCGGAGGCGGCCACCAGCCGGGCCACGGCCAGCGCCCTGCCCTGGCCGCGCAGATCGCGGAGCATGCCCTCGGCGCCGGCGAAGGGCTGGCTGTGCCCGCCCAGGCCGCCGACGAAATGCGTGGCGTAGCGCTGCCGCAGCGCCAGCAGGTCGGCCTCGGCCACCTGCGGAAACAGGATGCGCATGGCCTCCGGCAGCGCCAGGCCGATGATGTCGCGGGCGGCGGCATCGCTGGGCTCGGCCACGCCGAGATCACGGGCGGCGGCGCGCACGCTGCGCACGATCTGGTCGGCGGAGTCCATGAGGGTGCCGTCCCAGTCGAAGATCACCAGCTCGATGTCAGCCACGACGCAGCACCTCCAGTCCGCGCTGGAAGTCCTCGTCCGGCTCGGCGTGCAGCGCCAGCTTCTTGCCTGACGGCAGTGTCAGGCGCAGGTCGCGCGCGTGCAGGAACAGGCGCGACAGGCCGCGCGCCTTGAAGCGGCTGTTGTCGGCATCACGGCCGTACTTGCCGTCGCCTACCAGCGGGTGACCCAGGTGCTGGGCATGGACGCGGATCTGGTGCGTGCGACCGGTCAGCAGCCGGGCCTCGACCAGGGTGGCATCGCGGAAGCGCTCCAGCACGGTGAACACGGTGATGGCCTGCTTGCCCTCGCGCGACACCCGCACCACGGCTTCGCCACCCGGACCCTCGGTCTTCAGCAGCGGCGCCTCGACCCGGTGCTGGCTGCCGGTCAGACGACCGGACAGCAGCGCGACGTAGCGCTTGTCCATCTGCCCTTCGCGCAGCTGCTCGTGCAGCGCACGCAGCAGGGCACGGTGCCCGGTGACCATGATCAGGCCGGAAGTGTCGCGGTCGAGCCGGTGCACCAGCTCCAGGCTGTCGGCCTGCTCCGGGCGCAGCACGCGCAGCGCCTCGATCAGCCCCACCGACACGCCGCTGCCGCCATGCACGGCCAGCCCGGCCGGCTTGTTCACCACCAGCAGCTGGTCCTGGTCATGGACGATGCGGCCGGCAAGCAGCTTCTGCAGGCCCTGGCTGGGCCGGGGCTGCGGCTTCTCCTCGCTCACGCGCAGCGGCGGCACGCGGATCACGTCGCCGGCGCAGACACGGTAGTCCGGCTTCACGCGCCCCTTGTTCACCCGCACCTCGCCGGTGCGCACGATGCGGTAGACCAGCGTGCGCGGCGTGCCTTTCAGCGCGGTCATGAGGAAATTGTCGAGCCGCTGGCCGGNACGCACCCCGGTGTCGATGGCGGAATTATAAAGCAAAGCGGCGCCGCCTGGCGGGAAAAGCACCCGAGCCGAGTCCCTGTGCTGACGATGCGCGACCATACCGCGCCGTCACCGGAGTGACCGCCGACCCATGCACCTCCCCCATACGGCAGGCAATACCTGAAAGCGGGCGGCGACATTGCCGCCGCCCGGAAAACACAGCCTGGCGCCATATCGATAGTTTGTGCGCAGGCAGGAATCGCATGCGGCCCCGGCCAGATTTCCGGGAACCGCGCCACTGCCCTCCCCCCGGTCATCCCGGGCCTGAGCACAGTGGCCGACAACAGAGCTTTGCAGGGCATGCGCGCCCGAATCACGCGCCATGCACCATGAACGGCGGCCCGATAAAGGCCGCTGTCCCCAGCTGTTGCCGCACCGCCTGTCTGCGGGCACCCGATATGGGCCACAACCCCATGGGGTACACCCGAAAAATGAAACGCATGTTGATCAATGCCACGCACTCGGAAGAGATCCGCGTGGCCATGGTGGATGGCCAGCGCCTCTACGATTTCGACCTCGAACACCGCGGCCGCGTCCAGAAGAAGGCCAGCATCTACAAGGGCAAGGTCACCCGCATCGAACCCAGCCTGGAAGCCGCCTTCGTCGACTTCGGCGGTGACCGCCACGGCTTCCTGCCGCTGAAGGAAGTCGCCCGCGAATACTTCAACAAGACGCCCAAGGAAGCCGGCGGCCGCATCACTATCAAGGATGCGCTGCAGGAAGGCCAGGAAGTCGTCGTCCAGGTCGAGAAGGAAGAGCGCGGCAACAAGGGCGCCGCCCTGTCCACCTTCATCTCGCTGGCCGGCCGCTACCTCGTGGTCATGCCCAACAACCCGCGCGCCGGCGGCATCTCCCGCCGCATCGAGGGTGAAGAGCGCCAGGAGCTGAAGGACGCCCTGAACAGCATCAACATTCCCGGCGACATGGGCGTGATCGTGCGCACCGCCGGCCTCGGCCGCAGCCCGGAAGAGCTGCAGTGGGACCTGGACTACCTGCTCAAGGTCTGGACCGCCATCGGCCAGGCCGGCAAGGAGCGCGCCGCGCCCTTCCTGATCTACCAGGAATCGAACGTCATCATCCGCGCCGTCCGCGACTACCTGCGCGATGACATCAACGACGTGCTGATCGACAACGAAGCTGCCTACAACGAGGCGCTCGCCTTCGTGCAGCAGGTCACTCCGCACTACCAGAACAAGATAAAGCTCTACCGGGACTCGGTGCCGCTGTTCAACCGCTACCAGATCGAGAGCCAGATCGAGACCGCCTTCCAGCGCGAAGTGAAGCTGCCGTCCGGCGGCTCCATCGTCATCGATCCGACCGAAGCGCTGGTGTCCATCGACATCAACTCCTCGCGCGCCACCAAGGGCAGCGACATCGAGGAGACCGCGCTCAACACCAACCTGGAAGCGGCCGACGAGATCGCCCGCCAGCTGCGTCTGCGCGACAGCGGCGGCCTGGTGGTGATCGACTTCATCGACATGACCCCGCCCAAGCACCAGCGCATGGTCGAGGACCGCATCCGCGAAGCCCTGTCCATGGACCGCGCCCGCATCCAGCTCGGCCGCATTTCCAAGTTCGGTCTGCTCGAGCTGTCGCGCCAGCGCCTGCGCCCGTCGCTGGACGAGGCCACCGGCCTGGTCTGCCCGCGCTGCAACGGCACCGGCGTGATCCGCGACGTGCGTTCGCTGTCGCTGTCGATCATGCGCGTGATCGAAGAGGAAGTGCTCAAGGAACGCACCGCCCAGATCAACGCCTCGGTGCCGGTCTCCGTGGCCACCTTCCTGCTCAACGAGAAGCGCCAGACGCTGGCCGAGCTGGAAGCCCGCAGCGGCGTGCGCATCCTGATCCTGCCCAATCCGCACCTGGAAACCCCGCACTACGAAGTCACCCGCCTGCGTGATGACCAGGTCGCCGAGGGTGACGAGGATGTCGCCAGCTTCAAGCTGGTCGAGCGCGTGCAGCCGCCGGCGCCGGAAATCGTGCTCGACGCCGTGGCCGGCGAAGCGCCCAAGCGCCAGGTCGCCGCCGTGCGCAACATCCAGCCCGAGACCCAGGCACCGGCACCGCGCGAGCCGCGTGAACAGGCACCCCGCGAGCAGCAGCCGCGCCAGGAACGTGCTCCGCGCCAGCAGCACGGCCGCCAGCCGGCCGCGCCGGTGGTGGCAGCGCAGCCGGCCGGCTTCATGGGCTGGCTGAAGAGCCTGTTCGGCGTCAAGCCGGAGCCTGTCGCGCCGGTCCAGCCCGAGCGCAAGCCGGGGCAGCGCCAGCAGGGCCAGAACCAGGGTGGCCAGGGTCAGAACCAGGGCAACCGCCAGAACGGCGGCCGCAATGGTCAGCGCCAGGGTCGCGGCGGCGAGCGCGGCAATGACCGCAACCGCCAGAACAATGAGATCATCGAAGCCGGCGGGCGCAGCCAGCTCGACGCCCCGGCCGAACGTCCGCAGCGTCAGCCTCGCGGCGAACGACGCGATGCCCAGCGTGACAGCGCACCGCGCGACACCCTGCGCGAGGCCGCGGCCGAGGCGCCGCAACAGGCCCGCGCCGAACGCGCGCCGCGTCCCGAACGCGCACCGCGCCCCGAGCGCGCCCCGCGCGAGGCCGCCGTGGCCGATGTCGTTGTCGAGGCCGTGAGCGCCGACGCCACCACGCCGGTGACCGAAGCCTCGGCCGCCACCGAGGGCAGCGAGCCGCGCCGTCGCCGCAACCGCCATCCGGCACGCCGCCAGCGCGCCCCGCGCGAACGTGATCCGCAGGCGCTGATCGACGCCGGCCTGCCGGTGCCGCCGGAGCTGCTCGCAGCGGCCGCCGGTGCCGCGGTCGTCGCGACCGATGCCATCGCCGATCAGGCTGCCGATACCACCGTGCCGGTGGCCGATGCCGTGGCATCGACCGCCGACAGCGTGGCCGCCGCCCCGGCTGACACCGTCAGCGAAAACAGCCCGGCGATCATCGCCGAGCCGGTCGGAACCGATGCAGCAGCCGTGAGCACGCCGCCTGTCGACACCATCGCCGCCGAAGCCGCACCGGCTGCCGAAGCCGATGCACTCGCCGAGGTCGTCACCAGCGAAGCCGTGGCCACGCCGGTGGAAGCCGCTGTCGAAGCTGCCGCCGATGAAGCCGCCACCGAAACGGTCGTGGCGGATGCAGGTCCGGCAGTCGAGGTCGTCGTCGCCGAGGCACCGGCAGAACCGCAGGCCGAAGCCGTCGTCATCGTGGCCGAGGCAGAAGCCGAAGCGGAGACTGTCGCCACGCCGGAAGCCGTGGCAACGGAAACCGCCGGCGATGACGCCACCACCGGCGAGCAGGCACCGCGCCGCGCCTCCAACGACCCGCGCGTGCGTCGTCGCCTGCAGCGCGAGCAGGAAGCCCGCCAGAAAGCCGAAGCCCAGCAGAAGGCCGAGGAGTCGGCCGCCGGCTGATGCCGTCAGGCTGACTCCGGAAACAGAAAGGCCCCGCATGAGCGGGGCCTTTCTGTTTCCGGGGCCGTTTCATGCAAGACGCATCGGCATGCGGGCTTGCGGCCTGCTGCCGGCCTCTGGCGCCCGGTCAGCTCAGGGCGTGTCGCCGGCGGATGCCGGTGGTGCCGGCGGGCGCTGGCAGTAGGAGTCAGCCGGCGTCGCGGGAACCGGCTGGCCGGCGGCGACACCGGCCACCATCGCGCCGATGCGCTCGCCAAGACTCGCCAGCGCATCCTGATGCGCCGCCACCAGGCCGTCATAGCCCCTGCCGCGCAACGGCGCCCGGATCAGCGTCCGGCAGGCCTGACGCCGGCCCGAGGACAACTCGGTGACGGTCCACGCCGTATCGAGGACGGCACCGGCACCCTGCCCGCGCAGGCGCGACTCGAAACGCTGCACATCCACGGAAACACGGAAGCGCGGCGGCAGCGCCGTGGCGGCACTGGCCGCCTGACTGTAGACATAGGCCTCCGGCAGCGCCTGCGCCAGGTTCTCGGCCAGCGCCCGGCCGATGTCCGCCGCCAGCGGCTCGGCCCAGCGCTGCTGCTCCTTG
>NZ_PTQZ01000128.1 GCF_002943415.1 Amnimonas aquatica
AGCAGCTGCCAGCCTCGAAAAGGCAAGTAGTAGAAGGCTTCCGAAGGGTAGCGATCCTGCAACTGCAGATACAGGCCAAGACTGACCAGCAGCGTACCCAATGCCAGTGGCCACCAATATGCCGGCCGCAGGAAAAATATCAGCGGCCACAGGAAATAGAACTGCTCCTCGATACCCAGCGACCATATGTGCAACAGGGGCTTCAGCTCTGCCTCACCCGCGAAATAGCCGGTCTGCTCCGCCAGAACCATGTTCCCCGCGAAGAAAATGCCGCCAAGCACCTGGGCAAAGAAATCCCTGGCTTCATCACGCGCCAAGAAAAACCATGACGCAATGGCACAAGCCATATAAACGGCAAACGCGGGCGGCAGCAGTCGCCACGCGCGCCGTAGATAGAAGCCTCGAAGATCAACCTGACCCCGGGTCTCTGCCTGCGCCCTCAGCAGGCGGGTAATGACGAACCCGGAAATCACGAAGAAAACATCGACACCCAGATAGCCACTGGGCAACCAGTCCAGTTCAGCGTGATAGACAACGACAGACAGGACCGCCAGGGCACGCAGAGCCTGGATATCCGCACGCATGCGATTGCTCATGTGAATCAGGTCTTGGGCAGCGTGACGCCGGTCTGGCCCTGGTACTTGCCGCCGCGGTCCTTGTACGAGGTCGCGCAGATCTCGTCGCTCTCGAAGAACAGCATCTGCGCCACGCCCTCGTTGGCGTAGATCTTGGCCGGCAGGTTGGTGGTGTTGGAGAACTCCAGCGTCACATGGCCCTCCCACTCCGGCTCCAGCGGCGTGACGTTGACGATGATGCCGCAGCGGGCGTAGGTCGACTTGCCCAGGCAGACCACCAGCGTCGAGCGCGGAATGCGGAAGTACTCCACCGTGCGCGCCAGCGCGAAGCTGTTGGGCGGAATGATGCAGACATCGGAAGTGACATCGACGAAGTTCTTCTCGTCGAAGTTCTTCGGATCCACGATGGTGGAGTTGATGTTGGTGAAGATCTTGAATTCGTTGGCACAACGCACGTCGTAGCCGTAGCTGGAAGTGCCGTAGGACACGATCTTCTGGCCGCCGGCATGGCGCACCTGTCCGGGCTCGAACGGCTCGATCATGCCGTGCTGCTCGGCCATGCGACGGATCCAGTGGTCGGACTTGATGCTCATGCGGATGCTCTCGGAAACGGGTCGGCCGGTGGCCGGATGATCAATGGGTAGGCTGCAGGGGAATGCGAGTATCCGCGACACGCTCGCCGAGCGCCAGTCGCGCCGCCGTGCGGCGCGCCATCTCGCGGTAGTGCGCGGCCAACTCGCCGTCCGGCTCGGCCGCCACGGTGGGCAGGCCGCTGTCGGCCTGCTCGCGGATGCGCCGGTCCAGCGGCAGCTGGCCCAGCAGCGCGGTCTGGTACTGCGCAGCCATGCGCGCACCGCCGCCCTCGCCGAAGATGTGTTCGGTGTGGCCGCAGTTCGAGCAGATGTGCTGCGCCATGTTCTCCACCACGCCGAGCACGTTGATATCGACCTTGCGGAACATCTCCACGCCCTTCTTGGCATCCAGCGTGGCGATATCCTGCGGCGTGGTGACGATGACCGCGCCCGCCACCGGCACGCGCTGGGCCAGCGTGAGCTGGATGTCGCCGGTGCCCGGCGGCATGTCCACCACCAGGTAGTCCAGCGACGACCAGCGCGTCTGCGTCACCAGCTGGATGAGCGCGCCGGTGGCCTTGGGCCCGCGCCAGACCACCGGCGTGTCGCCCTGCAGCAGGAAGCCGATCGACATGACCTCGATGCCGTGTGCCTGGTGCGGCACGAACCAGGCGTCATCCACCGTGTCGGGATACTTGCCGTTGCCGATGCCTAGCATGACCGGCTGGCTGGGGCCGTAGATGTCGGCGTCGAGGATGCCCACCTTCGCGCCTTCGCGCGCCAGCGCCAGCGCCAGGTTCACCGCCGTGGTCGACTTGCCGACACCGCCCTTGCCCGACGCCACCACGATCACGTTGCGCGCCAGCGTCAGCGGCTGCACCTCGCCCTGCGGCTTGATGCGCGGCACCGCGAACGACCAGCGGATGTGCACGTCACGGGCACCGGCCTCGCGCAGCGCCAGCGTCAGCGCCGGGCCGAAGGCCTGATCGGGCTCGGCGTGCGGGTACGGCAGCTCGATGTGCAGGAAGACCCGGGCATCGTCGGTGACGCGGGTGTCGGCGGCCACCGCCAGCAGGGCGTAGCTGGCATCGGGCCCGAGATAGGGGTCGCTGTGGGCGACGAGCACGGCATCGACGCCGGCACGGGTGATGGTCATGGCGATGATCCTCGGAAGAGGCCGTTATGCTACCGGGCGGACGCCGGCAATGCGATACCGGGTGCCACGACGGCCGGCCCTGCCGACACCCGCCACGGGCACGTCGCGGCCACAGCCAGACGGGGCAGTGCTATGATTGCCGTTTTCCGTTTACGCCGACCGATACGCCACCATGACCCGTCGCCTGCTCGTCACCAGCGCCCTGCCCTACGCCAACGGCCCCATCCACCTCGGACACTTGGTGGAGTACATCCAGACCGATATCTGGGTGCGCTTCCAGCGCGCCCGCGGCCACGAAGCGCACTATGTCTGCGCCGATGACGCCCACGGCACCGCGATCATGCTCAAGGCCGAGCAGAACGGCCTCGCGCCGGAGCAGCAGATCGCCAACGTCAAGGCCGAGCACGAGCGTGACTTCGCCGGTTTCGGCATCCGCTTCGACAACTATCACTCCACGCACTCGGACGAGAACCGCGCGCTCTCGCAGCAGATCTACACCCGCCTGCGCGACGGCCTGCCCGGCGCAGATGCCGGTTCGCTGCGGGCCGGCGGCCATATCGCCACGCGTCCGGTGCGCCAGCTCTTCGACCCGGAAAAGGGCCTGTTCCTGGCCGACCGCTTCATCAAGGGCGACTGCCCGAAGTGCGACGCGCCCGACCAGTACGGCGATTCCTGCGAGGTCTGCAGCGCCACCTACGCGCCGACCGAGCTGAAGAACCCACGTTCGACCATCTCCGGCGCCACGCCGGTGGAGAAGGAGTCGCTGCACTATTTCTTCCGCCTGCCGCACTTCGAGGCCATGCTCAAGGACTGGACGCGCAGCGGCGCCCTGCAGGAAGAGGTCGCCAACAAGCTCGCCGAGTGGTTCGAGGCCGGCCTGGCCGACTGGGACATCTCCCGCGACGCGCCCTACTTCGGCTTCGAGATTCCGGATGCGCCGGGCAAGTACTTCTATGTCTGGCTGGATGCGCCGATCGGCTACATGGCCAGCTTCCGCAACCTCTGCGACCGCGCCGGCATCGACTTCGACGCGTACTGGCGCGAGGACAGCGAGGCCGAGCTGTACCACTTCATCGGCAAGGACATCGTGTACTTCCACGCCCTGTTCTGGCCGGCCATGCTCGAAGGCGCGGGCTACCGCAAGCCCTCCGGCGTGTTCGCGCACGGCTTCCTGACCGTGAACGGCCAGAAGATGTCGAAATCGCGCGGCACCTTCATCATGGCGCAGACCTACCTGCAGCACCTGAACCCGGAATACCTGCGCTACTACTTCGCCGCCAAGCTCTCCGGCCGAGTCGAGGACATCGACCTCAACCTGGAGGACTTCACCCAGCGCGTGAACTCGGATCTGGTCGGCAAAGTGGTCAACATCGCCAGCCGCTGCGCCGGCTTCATCAGCAAGCGCTTTGACGGCCAGCTCGACGCCGACTGCGCCGAGCCGGGCCTGCTGGCCGAGTTCATCGCTGCCGGCGACAGCATCGCCGCTCACTACGAGGCGCGCGACTTCGGCCGCGCCATCCGCGAGATCATGGCGCTGGCCGACCGTGCCAACCAGTACATCGACGAGAAGAAGCCCTGGGCACTGGCCAAGGTCGAGGGCAAGGACGCCGAGGTGCAGGCCGTGTGCTCGGTCGGCCTCAACCTGTTCCGCCAGCTCATGACCTACCTGGCGCCGGTGCTGCCGGCCATGGCCGAGGCCTCGGCCGGCTTCCTCAACATCCCCGGCTTCGCCTGGGAAGACCGCCGCAGCCTGCTGCTGGGCCAGCGCATCCAGCCCTTCCAGGCACTCATGACGCGCGTCGACCCGGTCGCCGTGGAAGCCATGGTGGGCGCCTCGAAGGACTCGCTGACCAACGCCCAGCCGGTCGCCGCGCAGGCCGCCGGCAAGGCGGATGGCAAAGCCGCCACCGACAAGGCAGTCGCCGCGAAGCCTGCCGCCGACAAGGCAGCCGCGACCGGTGACACGCCGGCGGTCATCGGCATCGAGGACTTCGCGAAAGTCGACCTGCGCGTGGCGCGCATCGTCAGCGCCGAGCATGTGGAGGGCGCCGACAAGCTGCTGCGCCTGCAGCTCGACCTCGGCGACGAGACCCGCCAGGTGTTCTCCGGCATCAAGAGCGCCTACCCCGACCCGCAGGTGCTGGTCGGCCGCCTGACCGTCATGGTCGCCAACCTGGCGCCGCGCAAGATGAAGTTCGGCATGAGCGAGGGCATGGTGCTGGCCGCAGGCCCGGGCGGCAGCGACATTTTCCTGCTCACGCCGGATGCCGGCGCGCAGCCCGGCATGGCCGTGAAGTGAGGACGACATGACGCAGACCCTGCCCCTGATCGAGCGCGAGACCGCGCCCGCCCCGACGCTGACGGTGATCTGGCTGCACGGCCTCGGCGCCGACGGCAACGACTTCGTGCCGATCATTCCCGAGCTGAAACTGCCGGCGGACGCCGCCGTGCGCTTCATCTTCCCCACCGCGCCGCAGATTCCGGTGACCATCAACGGCGGCTACGTGATGCCGGCCTGGTACGACATCCTGTCGCTCGACGGCGCCAGCCGCCAGGTCGATGACGCCGGCATCCGCGCCACCCGCGAGGCCATCCGCGCGCTGATCGCGCGCGAGCAGGCGCGCGGCACGCCAGCGGAGCGCATCGTGCTCGCCGGCTTCTCGCAGGGCGGCGCCATGGCCTACACCATCGGCCTCACGCATCCGGAGCGGCTGGCCGGCATCATCGCGCTGTCGTGCTACCTGCCGGCGCCGGACCTGCTGCGCGACGAGCTCAGCGAGACCAACCGCACGCTGCCGGTGTTCGCCGCCCACGGCCGTTTCGACGACATTGTGCCGGTCGCCCTCGGCGAGCAGGCGCGCGACAGCGTGGCCGCGCTCGGCGCCGACCTGACCTGGCACGACTACGGCATGCCGCATTCGGTCTGCCTGGAGGAGATCGAAGCGATCGGGGAGTGGCTGACAGCGCGGCTGTGAGCCGGCCATATACCCACTGTCAGCATACG
>NZ_PTQZ01000129.1 GCF_002943415.1 Amnimonas aquatica
GTCGGTCGCCGCCCGGCGGCTCAGCCCTTGCGCTTGCGTCCGGGGCCGCCCTGCACGGCCTTGAGGCGCGGGTTGCTCTTGCAGATCACGTAGACACGACCGCGGCGGCGCACGATCTGGCAGTCCGCCTGGCGTTGCTTGGCCGACTTCAGCGAGCTCAGCACTCTCATCACTGTTCTCCCTTGCCGGCATCACCGGTTACGCCCGTGCGGCGGCCGTAGCGCTGGTTGAAGCGCGCGACCCGGCCCTCGGCCTTGGCCTGGCGGCTCTGCCCGGTATAGAAGGGGTGCGAGGCGCTGGAGATGTCCAGCGCCACGTAGGGGTAGGTGTTGCCGTCGCTGTGCACCTGGGTGCGGCTGGTGGCCACGGTGGAGCCGATCAGGAAGTACACGTCCGCCGTGGTGTCGTGGAACAGCACCGGGCGGTAGGTCGGGTGGATGCCGGGTTTCATGCGGGAGTCCTCTGGGTTGATTTAAATATGTTATATCATAACAAATACAATTGAGAGAACACCCCGGGCACGAAGGATTCCCACGAGGCTCAGGTCACGAAACTGTCGCGGATGAGGCCCACGAACACGCCCTCGATCACCACCTTGTCCGGCGAGATGAGCTGGGGCTCGAAGGTCTGATTGGCCGGCACCAGCTTGACCATTTTCTTCTCGTAGTCGAGGTATTTCACCGTGACTTCGTTGTCGATGCGGGCGATGACGATCTGCCCGGCCCGCGCGATGCCGGTCTTGTAGACCGCGATGAGGTCGCCGTCGAGGATGCCGGCGTCCTTCATGGATTCGCCGCGCACGCGCAGCAGGTAGGTCGGGCGCTTGCTGAACAGGCCGCGCGGCACCGGCAGGCTGTGGTCGTGGTTCTCCACGGCCTCCAGCGGCAGGCCGGCGGCCACCGAGCCGATGACCGGCACCAGGTCCTCGTCGGCCTCGTCGTCGATCAGCAGCTGGATGCCACGCGACAGCTCGGCATGCAGCTTGATGTAGCCCTTCTGCTCCAGCGCGCGCAGGTGGTCGGCGGCGGCGGTCTTGGAGCGGAAGCCGAAGCGGAGGGCGACCTCGGCGCGGGTCGGCGCCATGCCGTTCTGCGCCACGCATTCGCGGATGAAGTCGAGGATTTCTGCCTGTCGGGTCGTCAGTGCCTGCATGTCGGTGCCTGCGTGGGTTGGAGGATTTCGCAAGGTTCCGGTCAACATACACCAATACTGTTCTTGTGAACAGTGCTGTTCTTGAGGCCAGCCATGATCTGCTAGACTGGCGGCCTGCGTCGGCGCGAGGCTGGCAAACGGGAGAGCGCGCGTGTCCACTTTCATCCTGGTCCTGCTGCTGGTCATGGCGGTCATCATCGGCAACCTCATGTGGCTGCGGCCCAGCGCCTGGGACCGGGGCCTGGCCGCGCAGCGCGAGCATGCCAAGGCGCGCGGCCTCGGCGTGCACCTGCGGGCGGCCCCGGAGTGGCTGGGGCGGCCCGCCGGCAGCGGCCTGGTGGCGCAGTACCAGTGGCTGCACGCCATGAAGAAGGAGGCGCTGGGGCGCTGGCGCTGGCACGAGGGCCTGGGCAACTGGCAGCCGGTGGAGAATCCCCAGGCCTGGCTGGCGCCGCCGCCCTGGCCGACGCCCGCGCCGGCCGGCTGGCTGGGGGTGNGCACGGCGAGTGCTTGACCCCACTGGTGCAGGCTCGTATATATGCCGCTCTTTTACCGGCACTTTTTCGCACAGGTGCCGCTGCTGACGAGGAAATCCCCGAACCATGGGCAGATCGCTGGTCATCGTTGAGTCCCCGGCCAAGGCCAAGACCATCAACAAGTACCTCGGCAAGGACTTCGTCGTGAAGTCCAGCGTCGGCCATGTCCGCGACCTGCCCGTCAGTGGCGGCGGCCAGGCCAGCGACCCCGCCGAGCGCGCCAGGGCGGCGGCCGAGACCCGCAAGCTCACGCCGGAGCAGAAAGCCGCGCAGAAGGAAACCAAGCAGCGCGCGGCGCTGGTGGCGCGCATGGGCGTGGATCCGGAGAAGCACTGGAAGGCCAAGTACGAGATCCTGCCCGGCAAGGAAAAGGTGGTCAGCGAGCTCAAGTCGCTGGCCAAGACCGCCGACACCATCTATCTCGCCACCGACTTGGACCGCGAGGGAGAGGCCATCGCCTGGCACCTGCGCGAGGTTATCGGCGGTGATGACAGCCGCTTCAAGCGCGTGGTCTTCAACGAAATCACCAAGACCGCCATCACCGAGGCCTTCAAGACCCCGGGCGACCTCAACCTCGACCGCGTCAACGCCCAGCAGGCGCGCCGCTTCCTCGATCGCGTGGTCGGCTACATGGTGTCGCCGCTGCTGTGGGAGAAGATCGCCCGCGGCCTGTCCGCCGGCCGCGTGCAGTCGGTGGCCGTGCGCCTCGTGGTGGAGCGCGAGCGCGAAATCCGCGCCTTCGTGCCGGAAGAGTTCTGGGAAGTCTGGGCCGATACCCTGACCCCGGGCCGCGAAGCCCTGCGCCTGGAAGTGGCGAAGCAGGGCGGCGAAGCCTTCAAGCCGGTCAGCGAGCCACAGGCCATGGCTGCCGTGGCGGCGCTGCAGAAGGCCGGCTACACGGTGGCGAAGCGCGAGGACAAGCCCACGCGCAGCAAGCCGTCGGCGCCGTTCATCACCTCCACGCTGCAGCAGGCGGCGAGCACGCGCCTGGGCTTCTCGGTGAAGAAGACCATGACGGTGGCGCAGCGCCTCTACGAGGCCGGCCACATCACCTACATGCGTACCGACTCGACCAACCTGAGCCAGGATGCGCTGGAGGCCGTGCGCGGCTTCATTGCCAAGCAGTTCGGCGACAAGTACCTGCCGGGCAACCCGATCCAGTACAGCAGCAAGGAAGGCGCGCAGGAGGCCCACGAGGCCATCCGCCCGTCCGACGTGAACGCGCGGCCGGGCTCGCTCGATGGTCTGGAGCGCGACGCCGAGCGCCTGTACGAGCTGATCTGGCGCCAGTTCGTGGCCTGCCAGATGACCGACGCCGAATACACCAGCACCAGCCTGACCGTGGCCGCCGGCGACTTCGAGCTGCGCACGCGCGGCCGCATCCTGCGCTTCGACGGCTACACGCGGGTCATGAGCGCGGTGGCGAAGGACAAGGAAGATGTCGTGCTGCCGGATGTCGCGGTGGGCGAGAAGCTGTCGCTGCAGGCGCTGGATCCGAAGCAGCACTTCACCAAGCCGGTGGCGCGCTTCACCGAAGCCAGCCTGGTGCGCGAGCTGGAAAAGCGCGGCATCGGCCGCCCGTCGACCTACGCCGCCATCATCTCGACCATCCAGGAGCGCGGCTACGTGCGTCTGGAGAACCGCCGCTTCTACGCCGAGAAAATGGGCGACATCGTCACCGACCGCCTCGGCGAGAACTTCAGCAACCTCATGGATTACGCCTTCACCGCCGATCTGGAAGCCCAGCTCGACAAGGTGGCCGAAGGCAGCGAGGACTGGAAAGCGGTGCTCGACCGCTTCTACACCGATTTCAAGCGCAAGCTGGAGAAGGCCGCCGCCGATGACGACGGCATGCGCCGCAACCAGCCGGTGCCGACCGATCTGCCCTGCCAGCTCTGCGCGCGTCCGCTGCAGATCCGCACCGCGTCGACCGGGGTCTTCCTCGGCTGCTCCGGCTACGCGCTGCCGCCCAAGGAGCGCTGCAAGTTCACCCTCAACCTGACCCGCGGCGACGAAGCCGTGGCTGTCAGCGACGACGAGGATGACGACAGCGAGACCCGCCAGTTGCGCGCCAAGCACCGCTGCGGCATCTGCGGCACCGCCATGGAGAGCTACCTGATCGATGCCGGGCGCAAGCTGCATGTCTGCGGCAACAACCCGGACTGCGCCGGCTACGAGGTCGAGCAGGGCAGCTACCGCATCAAGGGCTACGACGGCCCGCTGATCGAGTGCGACAAGTGCGGCGCCGACATGCAGCTCAAGACCGGCCGCTTCGGCAAGTATTTCGGCTGCACCAGCTCGTCCTGCGGCAACACCCGCAAGCTGCTGCGCAATGGCGAGGCGGCGCCGCCCAAGGCGGACCCGATCAGCATGCCCATGCTGCGCTGCAGCAAGGTCGACGACCACTTCCTGCTGCGCGATGGTGCCAGCGGCCTGTTCCTGGCCGCCAGCAAGTTCCCCAAGAACCGCGAAACGCGCGCCCCCAGCATCGAGGAACTGAAGCTGGTCGGCGACCAGCTCGATCCCAAGCATCACTATCTGCTCGATGCGCCGGTGAGGGATCCGGAAGGGCGCCCGTACATCCTGCGCTTCAGCCGCAAGACCCGCGAGCAGTACGTCATGACCGAGCAGGACGGCAAGGCCACCGGCTGGCAGGCGTTCTACGACAACGGTCGCTGGGCGGTGACCGCGCCCAAGGGCGAGAAGGCCGCCAAGGTGGCCGGCTGATGAGCCGCGAACGCAACAGCCATCCGGCGCGGACGAACCAGAAGCTGTATTTCGCCCGCCTGCAGCTGGAGCTGCTGGAGGCCGCGCTGGCCGATGCCGGCGCCTTCGACAGCGAGCCGCGCGCGCTGAGCTGCCGCGAGGCCGCGATCTGGCACCTGCACGCGGGGCTGGGCGCCTTCCTGCAGGAGCTGTCGCGCTTCTACAAGGTGCTGCCGACGGTGAGCACGCCGGAGGCGCTGGCAGAGGCCATGGCGCGTCGCCAGCAGGTATCGCCCGAGGCACAGATCCTGCTGCAGCTGGCCGCCGAGCCGGACAGCTGGCTGGCGCGCCTGCGCGCGCTGCACGCGGCCTGCCTGCTGCCGGTGACGCTGCCGGACATCGCCACCGAGGACGAGTCGCCGGCGCGCATCGGCATCCCGGTGGTCATGACCGAGGCCGACGCGCCCCTGGGCGAGCCCGATCGCGCTATGCTTGCTGACATTCTGAAAGCACTGACCCAGACGATCCGCGACTTCCGCGCCGAGCTGGTGGAATTCTGAGGCGGTCGCCATGGCGCGCCGCTTGTCTCCGACCCTGTTCCCGTAGAGAAACACATGTCCGAGTTTGCCTTCCTGGAGCTCTCCGAAACCGACGATGGCGAGGTCGTGCTGCGCCGCAGTGGTGACGATGCCGATGCCGAGCCGCTGGTCAGCGTGCGTTTCTCGGCCGAGGCCCGCCTGCTGCTCGGCGCCCGCGCCAGCGACATCGCCCGGGCCATGGTGGGGGCGGGCGTCCAGCTGGCGACCCATCACATGGCCAACCCCGAGATGGCCGATGACGAGCCCCGCACCCTGCACTGAGCCCCTGTTGCCGGCGGACTGTCCTGCCG
>NZ_PTQZ01000013.1 GCF_002943415.1 Amnimonas aquatica
AGGGTGGTCTTGCCGTGGTCGACGTGACCGATGGTGCCGACATTCACGTGCGGCTTGTTGCGTTCAAACTTTGCCTTTGCCATTTTCTTTGGCTCCTCTATATGGGCATAAAACGGCCGGACCCTCGGGTCCGGCCGTCATTCACTTATTCGCCAGCGCTGCGCTTGGCGGTGTACTTGGTGATGATCGCGTCAGCGACGTTCTTCGGGGTTTCGGCGTACTTGCCGAACTCCATGGAGAACGTGGCACGACCCTGCGACATCGAGCGCATGTCGGTGGCGTAGCCGAACATTTCCGACAGCGGCACTTCGGCGCGGATGGCCTTGCCGCCACCCGGCAGGTCGTCCATGCCCTGCAGCGCGCCACGGCGACGGCTGAGGTCGCCCATGATGTCGCCCATGTAGTCTTCCGGCGTTTCCACCTCGACCTTCATGATCGGCTCAAGCAGGACCGGATTGGCATCCATGAAGCCCTTCTTGAAGCCCATGCTGGCCGCGATCTTGAACGCCATTTCGTTCGAGTCGACGTCGTGGTAGGAGCCGTCGTACAGCGTGGCCTTGATACCCACGATCGGGTAGCCGGCGAGCACGCCGTTGGCCATCTGCTCCTGGATGCCCTTGTCGACAGCGCCGAAGTATTCCTTCGGCACGGTGCCGCCAACGACTTCCTCGACGAACTCGTAGTCCTTGCCTTCCTCGTTGCCGTAGATCGGCTCGAGCTTGAGCAGCACGTGGCCGTACTGGCCGCGGCCACCGGACTGACGCACGAACTTGCCTTCGGCATCGACGGCCTTGCGGATGGTTTCGCGGTAGGCCACCTGCGGCTTGCCGATGTTGGCCTCGACGCTGAACTCGCGACGCATGCGGTCGACGATGATGTCGAGATGCAGTTCGCCCATGCCGGAGATGATGGTCTGACCGGATTCTTCGTCGGTGCGCACGCGGAAGGACGGGTCTTCCTTGGCGAGACGGCCGAGCGCGGTCGACATCTTTTCCTGGTCGGCCTTGGTCTTCGGCTCGACGGCCACCGAGATCACCGGCTCCGGGAACTCCATGCGCTCGAGGGTGATGATCTTGTTTTCGTCGCACAGGGTGTCACCGGTAGTGACATCCTTGAGGCCGACGCAGGCGGCGATGTCGCCGGCACGGATCTCGGTGATTTCCTCACGCTGGTTGGCGTGCATCTGGAGGATACGACCGATGCGCTCCTTCTTGCCCTTGACCGGGTTCCAGACCGCGTCGCCCGACTTCAGCACGCCGGAGTAGCAGCGCACGAAGGTCAGGTTGCCGACGAACTTGTCGTTCATGATCTTGAACGCCAGCGCCGAGAAGGATTCGTCGTCCGAGGACTGACGCTCGCCTTCGCTCTCGTCCTTGTCGTCCAGGATGCCCTTGACCGGCGGCAGGTCGTTCGGCGCCGGCAGGTACTGGATGACGGCGTCGAGCATCTTCTGCACGCCCTTGTTCTTGAACGCGGTGCCGCACAGCATCGGGTGGATCTCGCCGGCCAGCGTACGGATGCGGATGGCCTGGTGGATCTGCTCTTCGCTGAGGTCGCCGTTCTCCAGGTACTCGTTCATGAGCTCTTCGGACGCTTCGGCGGCGGTCTCGACCAGGTTGGAGCGCCACTTCTCGCACTCGGCCTGGAGGTTGGCCGGGATGTCACGCTCTTCGAACTTCATGCCCTGCGAGGCTTCATCCCAGTAGATGGCCTTCATGGTGATGAGGTCGACGACACCCTCGAAGTTTTCTTCGGCACCGATCGGCACGACCAGCGGAACCGGGTTGCCACCCAGACGCACCTTCATCTGCTCGACGACGCGGAAGAAGTTGGCACCGGTACGGTCCATCTTGTTCACGAAGGCGAGACGCGGCACCTTGTACTTGTTGGCCTGGCGCCACACCGTTTCCGACTGCGGCTGCACGCCACCGACGGCGCAGTAGACCATGCAGGCGCCATCGAGCACGCGCATGGAGCGTTCGACTTCGATGGTGAAGTCGACGTGACCCGGGGTGTCGATGATATTGATCTGGTGCTTGTCGAACTGGCTGGCCATGCCCGACCAGAAGCAGGTGGTGGCAGCGGACGTGATGGTGATGCCACGCTCCTGCTCCTGCTCCATCCAGTCCATGGTGGCGGCGCCGTCATGGACTTCACCGAGCTTGTGATTGACACCCGTGTAGAACAGGATGCGCTCGGTGGTCGTGGTCTTGCCGGCGTCGATGTGCGCCGAGATACCGATGTTGCGGTACCTGTTAAGCGGGGTAGTTCTTGCCACTGGAAATTCCTCGGGCCGGGATTAGAAACGGTAGTGGGCGAAAGCCTTGTTGGCCTCAGCCATGCGATGCACGTCTTCGCGCTTCTTGATCGCAGCACCCTTGCCTTCAGCGGCATCGAGCAGCTCACCAGCCAGACGCAGCGCCATGGTCTTCTCGGAACGCTTGCGTGCGGAGTCCACCAGCCAGCGCATGGCCAGGGCAGTACGACGGGAGGGGCGTACTTCCATGGGCACCTGGTAGGTGGCGCCACCGACGCGGCGGGCCTTCACTTCGACCATCGGGCGCAGCTTCTCGAGCACGGTCTCGAAGAACTCGACCGGGTTGCCCTTGTTCTTTTCCACGATGCGATCAAGCGCGCCGTAGACAATGGCTTCCGCGGTGGACTTCTTGCCCGACTCCATCACCTGGTTCATGAACTTGGCGAGGGTGGTGCTGCCGAACTTCGGATCCGGCAGGATTTCACGTGCTGCGACTACTCTTCTTCTTGGCATGATGCTATGAACCTTTCATTAAGCTTCAGGGTTGTCCGGGACTGACTCGACATGAGCGCCCGGCCTTACTGCGTCCGGAAATTACTTCTTCGGACGCTTGGCACCGTACTTGGAGCGCGACTGCTTGCGGTCTTTCACGCCGGCGCAATCGAGCGAACCACGAACGGTGTGGTAACGCACACCCGGGAGGTCCTTGACACGACCGCCACGGATCAGGACCACGCTGTGCTCCTGCAGGTTGTGACCTTCACCGCCGATGTAGGAGCTGACTTCGAAACCCGAGGTCAGACGCACACGGCAGACCTTGCGGAGCGCCGAGTTCGGCTTCTTCGGGGTCGTGGTGTAGACGCGGGTGCAGACGCCGCGACGCTGCGGGCTGCCTTTCAGTGCCGGGACGCCGGACTTTTCGACCAGCGCCTGGCGACCCTTGCGGATCAATTGGTTGGTAGTTGCCATAGTGGCTCTTTCTCTCCCGTTGTAAAAACGCAACCGAAAAAAGGGCCGGAAAGGCCCCTTTTTCAGGGTTGCGCATTCTATGAGCAGCCGTCGCCCCCGTCAAGGAAGGCGCAGGCTGCCCGTTTTCGCCTCAGCCCTCGAAATTGAGCGCTTCGGACAGTGCCTGCTCGACATCGGCGGCGCTCGGACCCTGAGCCTGGGCCTGGGCATCCAGTCGCTGCTGACGACGCTGGGCGTGATAGGCGAAACCGGTGCCGGCCGGAATCAGGCGGCCGACGACCACGTTTTCTTTGAGGCCGCGCAGGTCGTCTTCCTTGCCGGTCACGGCGGCTTCGGTCAGGACACGCGTGGTCTCCTGGAAGGAAGCGGCCGAGATGAACGACTCGGTCGACAGCGAGGCCTTGGTGATACCCATGAGCACGCGCTCGTACTGGGCCGGGAACTTGTCGGTGCCGTTCAGCACCTCGTTCTCGTCCAGCACGCGGGCCAGCTCGATCTGCTCGCCCTTGATGAAGGAGCTGTCGCCGGTCTCGGTGACTTCCACCTTGCGCAGCATCTGGCGGATGATCACCTCGATGTGCTTGTCGTTGATCTTCACGCCCTGCAGACGGTAGACGTCCTGGACTTCGTTGACGATGTAGGTCGCCAGCGCGGTCTCGCCCTTGAGGCGCAGGATGTCGTGCGGGTTCTGCGGGCCGTCGGAGATGACTTCGCCGCGCGACACGCGCTCGCCTTCGAAGACGTTGATCTGACGCCACTTCGGAATCAGCTCTTCGTAGACTTCGCCACCATCGTCCGGGGTGATGATCAGGCGGTGCTTGCCCTTGGTCTCCTTGCCGAAACTGACCAGGCCGCTCTTCTCGGCGAGGATGGCCGGCTCCTTCGGCTTGCGGGCTTCGAACAGGTCGGCCACGCGCGGCAGACCGCCGGTGATGTCACGGGTCTTGGACGATTCCTGCGGAATACGGCCGACGACTTCACCAACGCCGACGTTGGCATTGTCCTGCAGCGCGGTGATGGAGCCCGGCGGCAGGAAGTACTGCGCCGGCTGGTCCGTGCCTTCGATGTTGATGACGTTGCCCTTGGCATCGACCAGGCGCACGGCCGGACGCAGGTCCTTGCCGGCCGCCGGACGGTCCTTGGGATCCAGGATTTCGATGTTGGTGAGACCGGTCAGCTCGTCGGTCTGGTGACGCACGGTGATGCCGTCTTCCATGTCGACGAACTTCACGCGACCGGCCTGCTCGGTGATGATCGGGTGGGTGTGCGGATCCCAGGTGGCGACGATCTGGCCACCCTTCACTTCCTGCCCGTCGACCACGCTGATCACGGCACCGTACGGCAGCTTGTAGCGCTCGCGCTCGCGGCCGCGGTCATCGGCGATGCCGATCTCGCCCGAACGCGACACCGCGACCAGATTGCCGCTGCTCTGCTGCACGGTCTTGATGTTGTGAAAACGCACCTTGCCGTCGTTGCGGGTCTGCACGCTGGACACGGCCGAGGCACGGCTCGCGGCACCACCGATGTGGAAGGTGCGCATGGTGAGCTGGGTGCCCGGTTCACCGATCGACTGCGCTGCCATGACGCCGATGGCTTCGCCGATGTTGACGCGGTGGCCGCGGGCCAGGTCACGGCCGTAGCACATGGAGCAGACGCCGAAACGGGTGTCGCAGGTGATCACCGAGCGGGCGTAGACTTCGTCGACACCGGCCAGTTCCAGCTTTTCCACCCACTTTTCATCGAGCAGGGTGCCGGCCTGAGCCAGCACTTCCTCGGTACCCGGCTTCAGCACATCCTTCGCGGTCACACGGCCCAGCACGCGCTCGCGCAGCGGCTCGACGATGTCGCCGCCTTCGATCAGCGGGGTCATCAGCACGCCGTGCTCGGTGCCGCAGTCGTTCTCAGTCACCACCAGGTCCTGGGCCACGTCGACGAGGCGACGGGTCAGGTAACCGGAGTTCGCGGTCTTCAGCGCGGTGTCGGCCAGACCCTTGCGGGCGCCGTGGGTCGAGATGAAGTACTGGAGAACGGTCAGGCCTTCACGGAAGTTCGCCTTGATCGGCGTTTCGATGATGGAGCCGTCCGGCTTGGCCATGAGGCCGCGCATGCCGGCGAGCTGACGGATCTGGGCGGCGGAGCCACGGGCACCCGAGTCGGCCATGATGTAGATGGAGTTGAAGGACTTCTGCTCCTGCGCGGAGCCGTCCTTCGCCGTGACCTTCTCGGTCGACAGGTTGTCCATCATCGCCTTGGCGACGAGCTCGTTGGTGCGCGACCAGATGTCGACAACCTTGTTGTAGCGCTCGCCCTTGGTCACCAGGCCGGAAGCGAACTGCGACTCGATCTCGCGCACTTCTTCTTCGGCGGCATTGATGATCTTTTCCTTCTCGGCCGGAATCACCATGTCTTCCATGCCGACCGACACGCCCGAGTAGGTGGCTTGCGCGAAGCCCAGGTACATGAGCTGGTCGGCGAAGATCACCGTGTCCTTCAGGCCCAGCACGCGGTAGCAGCTGTTGAGCAGGCGCGAGATGTTCTTCTTGGTCATGGCCTGGTTGATCAGCGCGAAGGGCAGGCCCTCCGGCACGATGTTCCAGAGCAGGCAGCGGCCCGGCGTGGTGTCGGCGAGGAACTTGCGCTCGACCTTCTCGCCGTCATCGTTGATGGTGACTTCGCGCACGCGGACCTTGATCTTGGCGTGGATTTCCACCGCCTTGTTGGCCAGCGCGCGGGTGACTTCGGCGAAGTCGGCGAAGACCATGCCCTCGCCACGCGCGTTCACCTTGTCGCGGGTGATGTAGTACAGGCCGAGCACTACGTCCTGCGACGGCACGATGATCGGCTCGCCGTTGGCAGGCGACAGGATGTTGTTGGTCGACATCATCAGCGCGCGCGCTTCCAGCTGGGCTTCCAGCGTCAGCGGCACGTGCACGGCCATCTGGTCACCGTCGAAGTCGGCGTTGAAGGCGGTACACACCAGCGGATGCAGCTGGATGGCCTTGCCTTCGATCAGCACCGGCTCGAACGCCTGCAGACCGAGACGGTGCAGGGTCGGGGCGCGGTTGAGCATGACCGGATGTTCGCGGATCACGTCGGCGAGGATGTCCCAGACTTCCGGGGTCTCGCGCTCGACCATCTTCTTGGCGGCCTTGATGGTGGTCGCCAGGCCCTGGGCCTGCAGCTTGCCGAAGATGAACGGCTTGAACAGCTCGAGCGCCATCTTCTTGGGCAGACCGCACTGGTGCAGACGCAGCGTCGGGCCCACGGTGATGACGGAACGGCCGGAGTAGTCGACGCGCTTGCCGAGCAGGTTCTGACGGAAGCGGCCCTGCTTGCCCTTGATCATGTCGGCCAGCGACTTCAGCGGACGCTTGTTGGTGCCGGTGATGGCACGACCGCGACGGCCGTTGTCGAGCAGGGCATCGACCGCTTCCTGCAGCATGCGCTTTTCGTTGCGCACGATGATGTCCGGCGCGCTCAGGTCGAGCAGGCGCTTGAGGCGGTTGTTGCGGTTGATGACGCGACGATAGAGGTCGTTCAGGTCGGAGGTCGCGAAGCGGCCGCCATCCAGCGGCACCAGCGGACGCAGGTCCGGCGGCAGCACCGGCAGCACGGTCATGACCATCCACTCCGGCTTGTTGCCGGAGTTGAGGAAGGACTCGACCAGCTTCAGGCGCTTGGACAGCTTCTTGAGCTTGGTTTCCGACGAGGTGGCCGGAATCTCTTCGCGCAGGCGCACGACTTCGCCTTCGAGGTCGATGTCGGCGAGCAGGGCCTGGATGGCCTCTGCGCCCATGCGGGCGTCGAACTCGTCGCCGTGCTCCTCGAGCGCGGTGTAGTACTCCTCGTCATTGAGGAGCTGACCCTTTTCCAGCGTGGTCATGCCGGCGTCGATGACGACGAAGCTTTCGAAGTAGAGCACGCGCTCGATGTCACGCAGGGTCATGTCAAGCAGCAGGCCGATACGCGACGGCAGCGACTTCAGGAACCAGATGTGCGCGGTCGGCGAGGCCAGCTCGATGTGACCCATGCGCTCGCGGCGCACCTTGGCCATGGTGACTTCGACGCCGCACTTCTCGCAGATGACGCCGCGGAACTTCATGCGCTTGTACTTGCCGCACAGGCACTCGTAGTCCTTGATCGGGCCGAAGATCTTGGCGCAGAACAGGCCGTCACGCTCCGGCTTGAAGGTACGGTAGTTGATGGTCTCCGGCTTCTTCACTTCGCCGAAGGACCAGGAACGGATCATGTCCGGCGAAGCCAGACCGATGCGGATGCGGTCGAACTCTTCGACCACCTGACCCTGGTTGCGCAGTTGGCTGAGCAGATCTTTCAAGGCAATTCTCCCAAAGCAACTTGTGGGGGTGGCGCCGCCGGCTCTCGACCGGGGCGCCACCTCTCGTCAGGCTTACTCGTTGTCCAGTTCCATGTTGATGCCGAGCGAACGGATTTCCTTCACGAGCACGTTGAAGGACTCCGGCATGCCCGGATCCATGCGGTGATCGCCGTCGACGATGTTCTTGTAGACGCGGGTACGACCGTTCACGTCGTCCGACTTCACCGTCAGCATTTCCTGCAGGGTGTAGGCGGCGCCGTAGGCCTGGAGCGCCCAGCACTCCATTTCCCCGAAGCGCTGGCCGCCGAACTGCGCCTTGCCGCCCAGCGGCTGCTGGGTGACGAGCGAGTAGGAACCGGTCGAACGCGCGTGCATCTTGTCGTCGACGAGGTGGTTCAGCTTCAGCATGTACATGTAGCCGACGGTCACCTGGCGGTCGAAGCGCTCGCCGGTACGGCCGTCGTACAGCCACTGCTGACCGTTCTCGTTCTGGCGCGCCAGCTTCAGCAGCGCCTTGATCTCGGACTCGTGGGCACCGTCGAACACCGGGGTGGCGATGGGCACGCCGCCGCGCAGGTTCTGCGCCAGCGCGGTGACTTCGTCATCGCTCAGCGAGGAGATTTCCTCGTTCTGGCCACCGACCTGGTTGTAGATCTGGTCGAGGTACTTGCGCACCTCGGCGACCTTGCGCTGCTCGTCGAGCATTTCGCCGATGCGCTGGCCCAGGCCCTTGGCGGCCCAGCCCAGGTGGGTCTCGAGGATCTGGCCCACGTTCATGCGCGACGGCACACCGAGCGGATTGAGCACGATGTCGACCGGCTCGCCGTGTTCGTCGTGCGGCATGTCCTCGACCGGCATGATGATCGAGACCACGCCCTTGTTGCCGTGGCGGCCGGCCATCTTGTCGCCCGGCTGGATGCGGCGCTTCACGGCCAGGTAGACCTTGACCACCTTGAGCACGCCATGGGCGAGGTCGTCGCCGGTGGTGATCTTGCGCTTCTTGTCTTCGAACTTGGCTTCGATGTCGGCCTGGCGGTCGGACAGGAAGGCCTGCGCCTTCTCCAGCTGCTCGGCGATCAGGTCGTCGGCCGGACGCAGCTCGAACCACTTGGCCAGCTCCAGACCGTCGAGGTCCTCGGCGGTGACCACGGCGCCCTTCTTCAGGCCGGCGCCACCGTTGACCTTCTGGCCGACCAGCGCCGAGCGCAGACGCGCGGACGTGGCCTCTTCGAAGATGCGGTACTCTTCCTTCAGGTCCTTGCGGTAGGCGTCGAGCTGTTCCTTCTCGATGGCCTTGGCGCGGGCGTCCTTCTCGATGCCGTCGCGGGTGAAGACCTGCACGTCGATGACCGTGCCCTTGGTGCCGGACGGCACGCGCAGGGACGAGTCCTTCACGTCGGAAGCCTTCTCGCCGAAGATCGCGCGCAGCAGCTTCTCTTCCGGCGACAGCTGGGTCTCGCCCTTCGGCGTGACCTTGCCGACCAGGATGTCGCCGGCGTTCACTTCGGCACCGATGTAGACGATGCCCGACTCGTCCAGCTTGGACAGCGCGGCTTCACCCACGTTCGGGATGTCGGCGGTGATTTCCTCGGCGCCCAGCTTGGTGTCGCGCGCGATGCACGACAGCTCCTGGATGTGGATCGAGGTGAAGCGGTCTTCCTGCACCACACGCTCGGAGAGCAGGATGGAGTCTTCGAAGTTGTAGCCGTTCCAGGGCATGAAGGCGACGCGCATGTTCTGGCCCAAGGCCAGCTCGCCGAGGTCGACGGACGGACCGTCGGCCAGGATGTCGCCGCGTTCGACCACGTCACCGACCTTCACCAGCGCGCGCTGGTTGATGCAGGTGTTCTGGTTGGAACGGGTGTACTTGGTCAAGTTGTAGATGTCGGCACCGGCTTCGCCGAGCACCACCTCCTCATCCTTGACGCGGACCACAATACGGGCGGCATCGACATAGTCGATCACGCCACCACGGCGGGACACCACGCAGACACCGGAGTCACGGGCGACGTAGCGCTCCATGCCGGTGCCGACCAGCGGCTTCTCGGAGCGCAGGGTCGGAACGGCCTGACGCTGCATGTTCGAACCCATGAGGGCGCGGTTGGCGTCGTCGTGCTCGAGGAACGGGATCAGCGACGCGGCGACCGAGACCACCTGACGCGGCGACACGTCCATGTAGGTGACCTTCTCCGGCGCCATGACGGTGAATTCGTTCTTGTGACGCACGGCCACGAGGTCACCGGCCAGGAAGCCCTTGTCATCCATCAGCGAGTCGGCCTGGGCGATGACGTGCTCGGCTTCCTCGATGGCGGACAGATAGACGTAGTCGTCGGTGACCTTGCCGTCGATCACCTTGCGGTACGGCGACTCGAGGAAACCGTATTCGTTGGTGCGCGCGAAGCTCGACAGCGAGTTGATCAGGCCGATGTTCGGACCTTCCGGCGTTTCGATCGGGCAGACACGACCGTAGTGGGTCGGGTGCACGTCACGGACTTCGAAGCCGGCGCGCTCGCGGGTCAGACCGCCCGGGCCGAGAGCGGAGACGCGGCGCTTGTGGGTGATTTCCGACAGCGGGTTGTTCTGGTCCATGAACTGGGACAGCTGCGAGGAGCCGAAGAACTCCTTGATCGCGGCCGACACCGGCTTGGCATTGATCAGATCCTGAGGCATCAGGTTGTCCGATTCGGCCATGGACAGGCGTTCCTTGACCGCGCGCTCGACACGCACCAGGCCGACACGGAACTGGTTCTCGGTCATTTCGCCGACCGAGCGGATGCGACGGTTGCCGAGGTGGTCGATGTCATCGACCTCGCCCTTGCCGTTGCGGATGTCGATCAGCGTCTTCAGCACATCGACGATGTCATCACGCGACAGCACACCATCGCCGAGGTCGTTGCTGCGACCCAGTCGACGGTTGAACTTCATGCGGCCGACGGCCGACAGGTCGTAACGCTCGGCGGAGAAGAACAGGTTCTTGAACAGGTTCTCGGCGGCGTCCTTGGTGGGCGGCTCGCCCGGACGCATCATGCGGTAGATTTCGACCAGCGCTTCCAGTTCGGTGCGGGCCGGATCGGAACGCAGCGTGTCGGAGATGAACGGACCGCGGTCCAGGTCGTTGGTGTACAGCACGTTGAAGGTCTTGATGCCGGCCTGGCCGACCTTCTTCAGCAGGTCGTCGGTGACGATGGTGTTGCACTCGGCGATCACTTCGCCGGTGGCCTCGTTCACCAGCGCCTTGCTGGTCACCTTGCCGAACAGGTACTCGGCCGGGATGTCGAGCTGGGTCAGACCAGCCTTCTCGATCTCGCGGATGTGACGGGCGGTGATGCGGCGGCCCGACTCGACGATGACCTTGCCCTTGTTGGCGATGTCGAACAGCGCGGTTTCACCGCGCAGGCGCTCGGCCACCAGGTCCAGCTTGAAGCCGTCGGCGTCGAGGTGCACGGTGCTCGACTCGAAGAACATGTCGAGCATTTCTTCCGAGCTGTAGCCCAGCGCGCGCAGCAGGATGGTCGCCGGCAGCTTGCGGCGGCGGTCGATGCGCGCGAACACCAGGTCCTTCGGGTCGAACTCGAAGTCCAGCCAGGAGCCGCGGTAGGGAATGATGCGGGCGTTGTAGAGCAGCTTGCCCGAGGAGTGGGTCTTGCCCTTGTCGTGGTCGAAGAACACGCCCGGCGAGCGGTGCAGCTGCGACACGATGACGCGCTCGGTACCGTTGATGATGAAGGTGCCGTTCTCGGTCATGAGCGGGATTTCGCCCATGTAGACTTCCTGCTCGCGGATGTCCTTGATCGTCTTCACCGAGGCTTCCCGGTCATAGATGATCAGGCGGATCTTCACGCGCAGCGGGGCGGCGTAGGTCACGCCGCGCAGGACGCACTCGCGGACATCGAACATCGGCGTGCCGAGGGCGTACTCGACGAACTCGAGCGCGGCGTTGCCGGAGTAGCTGACGATCGGGAACACCGAACGGAAAGCGGCCTGGAGACCCAGGTCCTCACGCTGCTTCGGGCCTTTGCCATCCTGCAGGAAGGCCCTGTAGGAGTCCACCTGAATGGCCAGAAGATAGGGCACATCCATCAGTGCCGGGAGCTTGCCGAAATTCTTTCGGATGCGTTTCTTCTCGGTGTAAGAGTATGCCATCTGGGTCCTCAACTTGTGCTTGAGCCTCGTGAAAAGGCGTCACCTCAGTGTTGCAAAGTGACGGCCTGAGAAGCCGCATCCCGGCTGCTCAGGTCGTCACTCGACACATCCGTCATGCATCAGGCCTGCGCCGGCCCGTCATAACGGAAAAAGGCCGGAGGCTCTACGAGCCTCCAGCCGTGCAGCGCATCGGGCCATGCCCGCGTCGCATTGCCAAGTGATTACTTGACTTCGACGGTCGCGCCAGCTTCTTCCAGCTTCTTCTTGATGTCGGCAGCCTCGTCCTTCGACACGGCTTCCTTGACGGCCTTCGGAGCGGCTTCGACCAGGTCCTTGGCTTCCTTCAGGCCCAGACCGGTCAGTTCGCGCACGACCTTGATGACGGCAACCTTGTTGCCACCGAAGCTGGTCATGACGACATTGAACTCGGTCTGCTCTTCGGCAGCGGCGGCGGCGCCGGCACCCGGAGCAGCGGCCACGGCCACGGCAGCGGCGGACACGCCGAACTTCTCTTCGATGGCGGTGATCAGTTCGACCAGCTCCAGAACAGTGTATTCGGCAACGGCATTAACGATATCTTCTTTGGACAGAGCCATTTTCAGTCTCCCGATAGGGTTTCAATAGGTGTGGATTTCAAGCGGCGATCAGGCGGCTTCTTTCTGTTCCTTCACCGACGTGAGCAGTCGGGCGAACTTCGAGATCGGGGCCTGGAGCACCGAAGCCAGCATGGTCAGGGCCTGCTCGCGGTTCGGCAGCTTGGCGACGACATCGATGTCCTTCGCGCCATAGAGCTTGCCGTCGATCGACAGGGCCTTCACGGCCAGCGGAGCCTTCGGATTGTCCTTCAGGAAGTCCTGGAAAATGCGGGCGGCAGCGCCCATGTCATTTTCGGACTGCGAAAGGGCAATGATCGTCGGACCGACAAAAGCGTCGGCCAGCACTTCGAACGAAGTGCCGGCAACCGCGCGACGCAGCAGCGTGTTGCGGACGACGCGCAGGTAGACGCCCTTGTCGCGGGCCTGGGTGCGCAGCTGGGTCAGCTGGCCCACGGTCAGGCCGCGGTAGTCGGCGACGACTGCAGCGAAAGCACCGGAAGCGGCCTTGTTCACCGCTTCGACGATCTCTTTCTTGTCTTCGAGTCGCAGAGTCACTGTAACCTCCTTAACTTAGTTTCATCGGCGGCATGATGCCGCCGACCCCATTTGCAGCTCGCGCTGCGCGCGGGGGTCACAGAGCTCTTCAGCTTGAAACCACACCGCGTCTGCCCAGGCTGTTGTTTTAAGCGGAGTCACCGGCTGGCCGGGCCCCGCGCCTGTGGTCTTTGACGCTCGCCCGCGAACGGGCGATTTCAAAGTCCGGTGCGCCTGCGCCGCCAAGGCGGCGAGGACGCGAATCTTTCAGCCCCGCTCAGACCGCCAGGGTCGACAGGTCGATGGCCAGGCCCGGGCCCATCGTGGTCGACAGGGTGACCTTCTGCAGGTACACGCCCTTGCTGGTGGCCGGCTTGGCCTTCTTCAGGTCGGACACCAGCGCTTCGACGTTCTGGCGGATGGCATCGGCGGTGAAGCCGAGCTGGCCGACGGCGGCGTGGATGATACCGCCCTTGTCAACGCGGTAACGCGCCTGACCGGCCTTGGCATTGCGCACGGCGCCTGCCACGTCCGGGGTCACGGTGCCGACCTTCGGGTTCGGCATCAGGCCGCGGGGACCGAGCACGGTACCCAGCTTGCCGACCACGCGCATGGCGTCCGGCGAGGCGATGACGACATCAAAGTCGAGGTTGCCGGCCTGGATCGACTCGGCCAGGTCATCGAAACCGACGACGTCGGCACCGGCGGCCTTGGCGGCTTCGGCATTGGCGCCCTGGGCGAACACGGCGACACGCACGGTCTTGCCGGTGCCGGCGGGCAGCACGGTGGCGCCGCGGACGACCTGGTCGGACTTGCGCGGATCAATGCCGAGATTCACGGCGACATCGATCGATTCCTTGAACTTGGCCGGCGGCAGCTCGGACAGCAGGCCCACGGCCTCTTCGATGCTGTACAGCTTGCCCGGGACCAGCTTGGCCTTGATGGCGGCCTGACGCTTGCTCAGCTTTGCCATGATCAGACTCCTTCCACATCCAGACCCATGGAGCGCGCCGAACCAGCGATGGTGCGCACGGCAGCATCCATGTCGGCAGCCGTCAGGTCAGGCTTCTTGAGGGTGGCGATTTCTTCCAGCTGGGCGCGGGTGACCTTGCCCACCTTCTGGCTGTTCGGACGCGGCGAGCCGCTCTTCAGGCCGGCGGCCTTCTTGAGCAGGAACGTGGCCGGCGGGGTCTTCATCACGAAGGTGAAGGAACGGTCGGAGTAGACGGTGATGACGACCGGGATCGGCTGGCCGACTTCCATCTTCTGCGTGGCGGCGTTGAAGGCCTTGCAGAATTCCATGATGTTCACGCCCTTCTGACCGAGAGCCGGACCGATGGGGGGCGACGGGTTTGCCTTGCCTGCAGGAACCTGCAGCTTGATGTAGGCATCAATCTTCTTTGCCATTTTCTGCTCCGTGGGTACAAGCGCCTCGCGGCTCCCCAAGTTCAGCCATGCGGCCTATCCGCATGACGAAACGACACCTGCCTGCGCAGGCGTCGCGACACCTCAGACCTTTTCGACCTGGGTGAATTCGAGCTCGACCGGAGTCGAGCGACCGAAGATCATCACCGCGACGCGGAGACGACTCTTCTCGTAGTTGACCTCTTCCACGGTGCCGTTGAAGTCCGCGAACGGACCGTCATTGACACGCACCACCTCGCCCGGCTCGAACAGCGTCTTCGGACGCGGCGCATCGACCGTGGTACGGATGCGGTTGAGAATGACATCGGCCTCGCGATCGGTGATCGGGGCCGGCTTGTCAGCCTTGCCGCCGATGAAGCCCATGACCTTCGGGCATTCCTTCACGAGATGCCAGGTGGCATCGTTCATTTCCATCTGGACCAGCACGTAGCCCGGGAAGAACTTGCGCTCGGTCTTGCGCTTGACGCCGTTCTTCATTTCGACCACATCTTCGGTCGGCACCAGGATCTCGCCGAACTGGTCTTCCATGGCCGCCAGGCGGACACGCTCCTGGAGGGAACGCATGACCTGCTTTTCAAAGCCGGAATAGGCGTGCACAACGAACCAACGCATGCTCACTGATGGCCTCCCGTCAACCAATTGCCGCAGAAATGAGGAAGCCGAACAGCGAGTCCATGCCCCACAGCAGCAGCGACATGACCAGCACGACGACCAGCACGATCAGCGTGGTCTGCCAGGTTTCCTGCTTGGTCGGCCACACCACCTTGCGCACTTCGACCTGGGCCTGCTTGAGCAGATCCAGGAAGGAGCGCCCCTGGGACGTCACGAACGCGACCACCAGCGCCAGAGCACCCAGGCCGACCATCAGCAGACCGCGCAGCAGGCCGGACAGCTCGGGCAGGAGGCGGTTGACCAGCGTGGCGGCAATCAGCAGCGCCACGACAACCACCCACTTGACGGTGTTGGCCGGATCTCGGACCGTTTCGACCGGTGTCGTCATAAAATCAGACTCTCAGACACGACAAAAACGCGTTTCCGCGCCTTGAATATGGCAGGCCAGGAGGGACTCGAACCCCCAACACCCGGTTTTGGAGACCGGTGCTCTACCAATTGAACTACTGGCCTGTAGAACATTGGCCCGGCAGCCTGTCGGCAGCCGGGCCACATTTTCCCGCCTCAGGCGAAGATCTTGGCGACGACGCCGGCGCCGACGGTGCGGCCGCCTTCACGGATCGCGAAGCGCAGACCTT
>NZ_PTQZ01000130.1 GCF_002943415.1 Amnimonas aquatica
CCAGGGCCCGCGCGCCGGCGGCCGGACCGCCACCCGCCTCGCCCGCGCCGGCCTTGCCGCGCTGCTGGCCTGCGCCCTGCTGCCCGCCGCCGGGCTGGCCGGCAACCTGTACAAGTTCCAGGACAAGGACGGCAACGTGCTGCTGACCAACCAGGTCGACAGCAACCGCAAGCCGCTGCGTGACGGCAAGCAGTACCGCAAGCTGGTGAAAGTGACCTGGTACGCGGACACCAACGTGCACAAGTACGGCAACTGGGGCAGCAGCGAGGCCTCGGTGAAGCCGAGCATGAGCCGCAACCGCAATGCCTTCGACGAGCTGATCCGCGCCGCCGCCGTGCGCCACAACCTCGACTTCGGCCTGGTCAAAGCGGTCATCCACACCGAATCCGGCTTCGACCCGCGCGCGCGCTCGGGCCCCGGCGCCCAGGGCCTGATGCAGCTCATGCCGGCCACCGCCGCGCGCTACCGCGTGCAGGATGTCTGGGATCCGGCGCAGAACATCGAGGCCGGCAGCCGCCACCTGCGCCACCTGCTCAACCGCTACAACGACCTGTCGCTGGCGCTGGCCGCCTACAACGCCGGCGAAGGCAACGTAAAGAAGTACGGCGGCATTCCGCCGTTCGCGGAGACCCGCGACTATGTGGAACGCGTGACCGGGCGCTTCAACCGGCTCTATGCCGGTGATCCGGGCGTCCCCGCCGGCGGCACGCCCGGCGGCGCCACGGCGCTGGCGGCCACCACCGCTTCGGCAGATGCCCTGCCCGCGCCCTGAACCTGGCCCGCATCAGCCCGGCCCCTGAACCAGCCCTGCGTCCGGCCAGCGCTCCCGAAACGGCATCGCCGTCAGCCCCGCATCAGAGATCGACCCCGATGGTGTTGCCCTGGTAGACCAGCGCGTAGCGGGTCAGGCACGGCCCCGGTCCGGGCAGGCGGCACTGGCCGTCGGCGAGGCTGAACGACCAGCCGTGGCCCGGGCAGCGGATGGCGCCGTTGCTGACCACGCCGCGCGTCAGCGACTGGCCGCGGTGCGGGCACTGGTTGCGGATCAGCTGCGGCCGGCCATCTTCCTGCAGCAGCAGCAGAGGAATGCCGTCGATGACGAACTCGCGGCGATAGCCATCCTCAAGAAACATCAGCTTTTCAAGCACATGGAAAGCCATGTTGAGGCTCCGCAGAAATCGGCTGAACAACAGGTAGACAGCAGAAAGGCGGGTTTCCCCGCCTTTTCTGTCCGTCGCGACCCGGCTTACTTGCCGTGGTTGGCCGCCAGGAAGAACCAGGTGTCGAGCACCGAGTCCGGGTTCAGCGACACCGAGTCGATGCCCTCGTCCATCAGCCACTTGGCCAGGTCCGGGTGGTCCGACGGGCCCTGGCCGCAGATGCCGATGTACTTGCCGGCCTTGCGGCAGGCCTGGATGGCGCGCGAAAGCAGGAACTTCACCGCCGGATCGCGTTCGTCGAACAGGTGCGAGACGATGCCCGAGTCGCGGTCCAGGCCCAGGGTGAGCTGGGTCAGGTCGTTGGAGCCGATGGAGAAGCCGTCGAAGTGCTGCAGGAAGTCATCGGCCAGCAGCGCGTTGGTCGGCAGCTCGCACATCATGATCACGCGCAGGCCGTTCTCGCCGCGCTTCAGGCCCTTCTCGCCCAGCAGCTCGATGACGCGCTTGGCTTCACCGGTGGTGCGCACGAACGGGATCATGATCTCGACGTTGGTCAGGCCCATGACATCGCGGACCTTCTTCAGCGCGCGCACTTCGAGGTCGAAGCAGTCGCGGAAGTTGTCGGAGATGTAGCGGCTGGCGCCACGGAAGCCCAGCATCGGGTTCTCTTCTTCCGGCTCGTAGAGCTTGCCGCCGACCAGGTTGGCGTACTCGTTCGACTTGAAGTCGGACATGCGCACGATCACCTTCTTCGGGTAGAAGGCGGCAGCCAGGGTGGCGATGCCCTCGGTCAGCTTCTCGACGTAGAAGTCCACCGGCGAGGCGTAGCCGGCGGTGCGCTGGTCCACGGCCTGCTTGATGTCGCGCGGCAGGCTGTCGTAGTTCAGCAGCGCCTTCGGGTGCACGCCGATCATGCGGTTGATGATGAATTCCAGGCGCGCCAGGCCGATGCCCTCGTTGGGCAGCGTGGCGAAGTCGAAGGCGCGGTCCGGGTTGCCGACGTTCATCATGATCTTGAACGGCAGCTTGGGCATGGACTCGATCGAGTTCTTCTGGATCTCGAAGTCCAGCAGACCCTCGTAGATGAAGCCGGTGTCGCCTTCGGCGCAGGACGCGGTGACCTGCATGCCGTCAACCAGCACTTCGGTGGCGTTGCCGCAGCCGACGATGGCCGGCACGCCCAGTTCGCGGGCGATGATGGCGGCGTGGCAGGTGCGGCCGCCACGGTTGGTGATGATGGCGCTGGCGCGCTTCATGACCGGCTCCCAGTCCGGGTCGGTCATGTCGGAGACCAGCACGTCGCCGGGCTGGACCTTCTCCATTTCCTTGATCGAGCGCACCACGCGCACGGTGCCGGAGCCGATGCGCTGGCCGATCGAACGGCCTTCGCACAGGACCTTGCCCTTCTGCTTGAGCAGGTAGCGCTCCATGGTGCCGACGTTCTGGCGGCTCTTCACCGTTTCCGGACGCGCCTGCACGATGTAGAGCTTGCCGTCGTCACCATCCTTGGCCCACTCGATGTCCATGGGCGCGCCGTAGTGCTTCTCGATGGTCAGCGCCTGCTTGGCCAGTTCCTCGATTTCGGCGTCGGTGAGCGAGAACTTGCTGCGCTCCAGCTTGTCGACTTCGACGATCTGGGTGGAACGGCCGGCGGCGCCGCTGTCGGCGTAGATCATCTTCTGCGCCTTGGTGCCGAGGTTGCGGCGCAGCACGGCCGGACGGCCGGCGACCAGGGTGTTCTTGTGGACGTAGAACTCGTCCGGGTTCACGGCGCCCTGCACGACCATTTCGCCGAGGCCGTAGGAAGCGGTGACGAAGACCACGTCACGGAAGCCGGACTCGGTGTCGAGGGTGAACATGACACCCGAGGTGCCGGTTTCCGAACGCACCATGCGCTGGATGCCGGCGGACAGGGCGACCAGCTTGTGGTCGAAGCCTTGGTGCACGCGGTAGGCGATGGCGCGGTCGTTGAACAGGGAGGCGAACACTTCCTTGATGGCGATGAGCACGTTGTCATAGCCGCGGATGTTCAGGAAGGTCTCCTGCTGGCCGGCGAAGGAAGCGTCCGGCAGGTCTTCGGCGGTGGCGGAGGAGCGCACGGCCACGGCAGTCTGCTCGTTGCCGCCGGTCAGCTCGTCGAATGCGGCACGCACTTCCTGCTCCAGGGCCGGCAGCAGCGGCGTGTCGACCACCCACTGGCGAATCTTGCGGCCGGCATCAGCCAGGGCCACCACGTCATCCACGTCCAGGCTGTCGAGCACATCGTTGATGCGCTGGTTCAGGCCGCTCTGTTCCAGGAAATCGCGATAGGCCTGGGCCGTGGTCGCGAAGCCGCCGGGCACGGACACGCCGGCATTGGCCAGGTTGCTGATCATTTCACCGAGGGAGGCATTCTTGCCGCCGACGATTTCGACGTCGTGCTTGCCCAGGTTCTGGAACTTGATAACGAGATTGGCCAAGGTGGTTGCTCCTGGTTCTGTAGTAAGGAAGTGCCGCCGTGGATCGCACGGTCGCGACAACTGCAGCGGATTCTACCGCATGACCCCGTGAATTGCTGATGACCGCTCCGGGCTCTCCGACGAAGGTCGGGGGCCTTGCGCAAACCCGTCAGGACTGCTGAAAAACCCGCTCAAGCCACTGTTTTTCATGGACTTGAACATGCTAAAAGATCAGCAGCGATCACGCGTTAAATACCCCTCATGTCATTCCCAAAATAAATGAGTGACATTTTTTTCGTGATTGAAACCCCTTTCAGGCAAGCAGCCGGCATGTCGCCGGAACCGCCATCAGGCACAGGAAAGACAGCATGAAGCGCTCGGTATTCTTCGTTTCGGACGGCACCGGCATCACCGCCGAGACCCTGGGTCACAGCCTGCTGGCCCAGTTCGACAACCTCGAGTTCGAGGAGAACACCCTGCCCTACATCGACACCGTGGAGAAAGCCGAGGCCGTGGTGCGCGAAATCAACCGCGTGGCGGCGCTGGACGAGGCCCGGCCCATCATCATCGACACCATCGTCGACAAATCGATCAGGCAGGTGATCGCCGGCGCCAACGGCTACATGATGGACGTGTTCGACACCTTCGTGGAGAAACTGCAGACCGAGCTCTGCCTGGCGCCCACCAACACGGTGGGCAAGACGCACTCGATCGTCGACAACAAGCACTACAACGTGCGCATCGACGCCGTGCATTTCGCGCTCGACAACGACGACGGCGCCCGCACCCGCCACTACGACAAGGCCGACCTCATCCTCGTCGGCGTGTCGCGCTCGGGTAAGACGCCGACCTCGCTGTACATGGCGCTGCAGTTCGGCATCCACGTCGCCAACTACCCGCTCACCGAAGACGACTTCGACGACCTGCGCCTGCCGGCATCGCTGCGCGAGCACAAGAGCAAGATCTACGGCCTGACCATCGACCCCCAGCGCCTGTCGGCGATCCGCAACGAGCGCCGCGCCAACTCCACCTACGCCTCGCTGGGCCAGTGCCAGAAGGAAGTGCGCGCGGTCGAGGCCATGTTCAACCGCGAGGGCGTGCCGTTCATCCAGACCACGCACCTGTCGATCGAGGAAATCTCCACCCGCATCATGGCCACCAACGGCCTCAAGCGGCGGTCGCTGCCGATCTGAAGGTCAGCCGAATCACCCGCGCGCCAGCAGCTGCTCGGCGACATCGATGAGACGCGCGCCATGGTCCATGGCGGTGCGCCGCAGGCGCTCGTAGGCCGCCTGTTCGCTGAGCTGCTGGCGCTGCATCAGCAGCTGTTTGGCCTGCTCGATGCGGCGCCGCTCGGCCAGCCCCAGGCGGGCCTCGCGCAGCTCGTCGGAGAGCTGCTGCAGGCGCTGCTGCTGGGCCTGCAGCAGCGCCAGGATGGCACGGTCCATCTGCAGGCCGGGCACCTGGCTCTCGCGCAAATCCATGACGTGCTCGCGCACGCTGAACCAGACCGGCTGATCCGCGGGCGGCGCCTGTTCGGCGAGCTGACGCGCCAGCAGGCGGTGGTTCTCCAGCGCGCTGCCGGCGCTCACCACCTGGCGCCGGCACTGCTGCTGCAGCGACGCC
>NZ_PTQZ01000131.1 GCF_002943415.1 Amnimonas aquatica
GTTCAATTCCGATCACGAAGCCTTTCGCGACAGCCTGCGCAAGTTCCTGGAGAAGGAAGCCGCGCCCCACCACGCCCGCTGGGAAGAGGAGGGCCAGGTCTCGCGCGAGCTCTGGCTCAAGGCCGGCGAAAACGGGTTCCTGTGCCCGACGGTGGCCGAGCAGTACGGCGGCCCGGCCGCCGACTACCTGTATTCCATCGTGGTCATGGAGGAGATCTCCCGCCAGGGCCTGACCGGCATCGGCTGGGGCCTGCACACCGACATCGTGGCGCCGTACATCGAGCACCATGCCTCGGAGGAGATGAAGCTGCGCATCCTGCCGAAGATGGTGAGCGGCGAGCTGATCGGCGCCATCGCCATGACCGAGCCGGGCGCCGGTTCCGACCTGCAGGGCGTGAAGACCACGGCCATCGACAAGGGTGACCACTACCTGCTCAACGGCTCCAAGACCTTCATCACCAACGGCCAGATGGCCGATGTCGTGATCGTGGTGGCCAAGACCGACCCGGCGCAGGGCGCCAAGGGCATTTCGCTGCTGCTGGTGGAGCGCGGCATGCCCGGCTTCGAGCGCGGCCGCAACCTGCACAAGGTCGGCATGAAGGCGCAGGACACCTCCGAGCTGTTCTTCAATGATGTGAAGGTGCCGAAAGCGAACCTGATCGGCGCCGAGGGCATGGGTTTCATCTACCTCATGCAGGAGCTGCCGCAGGAGCGCTTGGGCATCGCGGTCAACGGCGTCGCCATGATGGAGGGCGCGCTGGCGCTGACGCTGGACTACGTGCGCGAGCGCAAGGCCTTCGGCAAGCGCATCGCCGACTTCCAGAACACGCAGTACAAGCTGGCCGAGCTGCACACCAAGATCGAGGTGGCGCGCACCTATGTCGACCGCTGCATCGACCTGCACGTGCAGAAAAAGCTGGATGTGCCCACGGCGGCTGCGGCAAAATACTGGGTATCGGACCTGCAGTTCGAAGTGCTCGACGCCTGCGTGCAGCTCTTCGGCGGCTACGGCTACATGTGGGAGTACCCGGTGGCGCGCATGTGGGCGGATTGCCGCGTGCAGCGCATCTATGGCGGCACCAACGAGATCATGAAGGGCATTGTCGCCCGCACGCTGGTCTGATTTCGTGCGGTGCGCCCGGCCGGAGAGAAAATTTCTTCGGCCAGGCGTTGCCAAGATCGGAACCCTTGGGTACTATTCGCGACCTCATTGCGGCAGCCTGATTTGCTTCGGTTGTCGCCAAACCTGATTTTGAAGGCATGTTGACATGAAGACTATCAGTGCCAAGCCCGAGAGCGTGAAGCGCGACTGGTTCGTCGTCGACGCCAGCGGCAAGACGCTCGGCCGTCTGGCTTCGGTGATCGCCAGCCGCCTGCGCGGCAAGCACAAGCCGGAGTTCACCCCGCACGTGGACACGGGCGACTACATCGTGGTCGTCAACGCCGGCAAAGTTGCCGTCACCGGCAACAAGGTCCAGGACAAGATGTACTGGCACCACACCGGTTTCCCGGGCGGCATCAAGGGCGTCAACTTCCAGAAGCTGCGCGACCATCGTCCGGAAGCCGCGCTGGAAATCGCCGTCAAGGGCATGCTGCCGAAGGGCCCGCTGGGCCGCGACATGCTGGCCAAGCTGAAGGTGTACGGTGGTGCCGAGCACCCGCACGCCGCCCAGCAGCCGCAAGAACTGAACATCTGAGCGCGAAGTCATGACAACGAATTACGGAACCGGCCGTCGCAAGACTGCAACCGCACGTGTTTTCATCAGCCCGGGCACTGGCAACATTGTTGTCAATGACCGTCCGCTGGATGTCTATTTCGGTCGTGAAACCGCCCGCATGGTCGTGCGTCAGCCGCTGGAGCTGGTCGAACTGCTGAACAAGTTCGACATCAAGGTCACGGTGGCTGGTGGCGGTATCGGTGGCCAGGCTGGCGCCATCCGTCACGGTATCACCCGTGCACTGGTCGAATACAACGAGGAACTGAAGTCGCCGCTGCGCAAGGCCGGCTTCGTGACTCGCGATGCCCGTGAAGTCGAGCGCAAGAAGCTCGGTCTGCGCAAGGCTCGCAAGCGTCCGCAGTACTCCAAGCGTTAATCGCTGGAGCCCTGCCGGGGCTGCAAGTTTTGGGGAATCGTCTAATGGTAGGACTACGGTCTCTGACACCGTCTGTCTAGGTTCGAATCCTAGTTCCCCAGCCAATCCGGAAGCCCGCAAGTTCGCTTGCGGGCTTCCGTCTTTTCCGGAGTGCCTGCGGCCGGATGGTCGCCGGACGGGGAGAAATGCCCCGCCTTGTCTCTCCTGATTGATTTCATTAGCATTACTGGACATTTTTTGACACGTCTGATGGTTCCCGGCCGGCCCCGGCCATGCTGCTGTTGCGGCATCCGGGGCGTCCGGCACGTCAAACGACCGGGCTGACGGGGCGGCAGGCTGCCCGAACCGGCGGGCACCCGGGCCCGCGCAGACCAGGGGTGAGCAGATGGGGACCGTGACACGGCGTGCGTCGATGACCTTCTATTCGGACGGGGCGGATCATTACAGCCATCGCGTCCGCATCGTGCTGGCCGAGAAGGGGGTCTCCGTCGACGTCGTCAATGTCCATGCCGGCAACCGTCCGGACGACCTGGCCGATCTCAATCCCTACAACCAGCTGCCGGTGCTGGTGGACAGGGAGCTTGCGCTGTACGAGACCAGGATCATGATGGAGTACCTGGACGAGCGCTTCCCGCATCCGCCGCTGCTGCCGGTGTATCCGGTGGCGCGCGCGCAGGCGCGCCTGCTGGCGTATCGCATCGAGCGCGACTGGTGCGGCCATGTCGATCTGCTGCTGTCAGGCAAGGGGCGCGAGCTGGCCGTGACCAAGGCGCGCAAGGAGCTGCGCGACAGCCTGGTGACGGTGGCCCCGGTGTTCAACGAGAAGACCTTCTTCATGAGCGACGAGTTCTCGCTGCTCGATTGCATGCTGGCGCCCATCCTCTGGCGTCTGCCGGTGCTCGACATCGAGCTGCCGGAGCGTTCATGCCGCGGCCTTTTGCGCTACATGGATCGGGTTTTCCATCGTGACGGCTTCATCGCCGCGCTGAGCGATGCCGAACGCGACATGCGAAGGGGCTGAGATGGCACTGGCAGGAACCCGTCCGTACTTCATCCGGGCAATCAACGACTGGATCGTCGACAACGAGTGGACGCCGCATCTCATGGTCGATGCCGGCTGGCCGGGCGTCGCCGTGCCCGAGGCCTTCGTCGAGGACGGGCGCATTGTGCTGAACATCCGCCCGTCGGCGGTCAGGGATCTGGTGCTGGGCAATGACGAGCTGAGCTTCTCGGCGCGCTTCGGCGGCCAGCCGCAGTGGATTCGAGTGCCCGTCGGAGCGGTGCTGGGGATCTATGCCCGCGAGAACGGCGAAGGCCTGTTCTTTGATGCCGGCGATTACACGCCGCCCGGGCCCGCCGACGAGGCGCCGGCGGAGGAGGATGCCGGCCGCGCCAGGGCGCGACCGGCACTGCGCGTGGTCAAGTAGACGGCGCGTCCGACGCCTGTTCCGGCAGGATATCCACGATCTTCACGATGCGCTTGACGCCGTCGAGTGCCTGCAGGCGCACGATGGCGCGATCGGTCTCGCGCTGCGTCAGCTTGCCCATCAGGTAGAGCGTGCCGTTGACGGCGACGACATTGGTCTGGCCGCTGCGGATGTTGCTGCCGGTGCTCAGCGAAATGTTGGCCTTGCTTTCCAGCAGGCTGTCGCTGCTGCGGGTGCCGAAGCCCAGCGTCGGGCCGATGCTCAGCTCGTTGTGCACGGCGCGGACGTCTTCGTAGCCGCGGGCGATCTCGCCGATGCGGCCCTTCATGTCCTGCGACTGGACTTCTCCGGTCAGCAGCACCGACTGGTAGAACGTGGTCACTTCGATGCGCGCGTCACGGGCGGCCGGCACGTCGCGGTAGATGTCGCGGCGGATGGCCTGGCCGAGATTGATGTCGGTCAGGCGCATGGCCGTGGTGCGGGTGCCGGGATCGGAGATGCCGGGGCCGACGCCCATCTTGGCCAGGGTGGTGCAGCCGGCCAGCGGCAGCAGCAGGGTGGCGGAAACGGTGGCGGCGAGCGCGAGGCGTCGTTGGCGGGACAGGGGCTTAGACAAGGTCGGGATCTCCAAACAGGGCGGTGTCGATTAAGGCGCAGCAGCAGTGCAATGTAAACAGCTGGGCTTCATGCACCCGGTAGCTGCGATGTTCGGGTAGCTGGATCAGCACATCCTGCGGCTCCAGCAGGCGGGCGACCTCGCCGCCGTGGTTGCCGGTCAGGGCGATGACGGGGCAGTGGCGTTCGTGCGCGGCCTGGATCACCGACAGGATGTTGGCGGCGTTGGCCGAGGCCGACAGCACCACCAGCACGTCGCCGGGCTGGGCGTAGGCCAGGAACGGGCGCGAGAACGACTCGGTGAGGCGGTTGTCCTGCGCCAGCGCGCTCAGCGTGATGCTGTCCGGTGCCAGCGCCAGCGCCGGCAGGGCCGGGCGCTCGTGCTCGAAGCGGTTGAGCAGCTTGCTCACGAACGACAGGGCATTGGCCCCGGACGCGCCGTTGCCGCAGCAGATCAGCTTCCGCTCCTGCACCAGGGCATCGACCATGAGCATGGCCGCCTGCGAGATGGTTCCGGATTGTTCCTCGGCCAGCCGGGCCAGCATGGTCATGCTGTCCTGGCAGAGCTGCGTGATTCTTGCCTGCATCTGTTTCCTGTCCTATCGGGTGCCGAAGGCGCCCCTGATCCAGCGTCGCTGCCAGTCCGGGGGATGGCCGCCGTATGCCGCGACATCAAAACGCATGACGTGTTCGCGCCAGTCTGGATGACGCGCGAGGAAGACCCCGGCGGTCGCCAGCAGACGACGCTGCTTGCCGGCGGTCACCGAGTCGGCGGCGCTGCCATGGCTGTCGCGCTGGCGCCAGCGGACTTCGGTGAACACCAGCACGTCGCGGCGCGACAAGGTTATCAAGTCGATCTCGCCCAGGCGACAGTGAAAATTGCGCGCGATCAGGCGATGGCCGGCGGCAATCAGGCGGGCCAGGGCGTCATCTTCGGCCAGGCGCCCGCGGCGCTGGCTGGGCGAACTGGCGCGCAACGGGACTTGAGCGGGCATGGCGGGCTCCTGGTGTGATCGGTCATGTGCTGGAGATAGTCCGCATTGCCCGGTTTCGCCAGCCGGGATGGCGCAGGGCCGCCGCCGG
>NZ_PTQZ01000132.1 GCF_002943415.1 Amnimonas aquatica
AACCGGCTCGATGCCGCCGACAAGCCCGCCTGCTACCAGCTGCTGATCGCCGAGTCCGGTCGCGCGGCCTACCAGGTCGCTTTCGGCCCGCTCAACCTGGCTGGCAGCAACCGTGTCGACAAGGCGGCCGTGACCTGCCCCGTGCTGTCGCTGGCCGGCGCCGATGACCGCATCGTGCCCGCCGCCGCCGGGCGCGCCATGGCCGACTGGTACGGCGGCGCGCCGCGCATCGACCACCGCGAATACGCCGAGCATGCCCACATGATGATGTTCGAACCAGGCGGTGATGCCCGCGTGCAGGAGATCATCGGCTGGCTGGACGCGCGCTGAGCGCGGCCGGCAGTCATCCCGCCCAGCCCCCCGCCCCGCCCTGCCCCGCAGCGCCGCGCCGTGAACCACCCGGCGCGGCGCTGCCGCGTCAGGCTGTGCCGTTCCCGTCGCCGGCCTCGCGGCCGAAGCGGAACCACATGGCGTAGAGCGCCGGCACGAACAGCAGGGTGATGGCCGTGCCCACGGCCACGCCGCCGATCAGCACGAAGGCCAGCGGCCCCCAGAAGCCGTCGAAGGTCAGCGGCACGAAGGCGAACATGGCCGCCAGCGCGGTCAGCACCACCGGGCGGGCACGACGCACCGCCGCCTCCACCACGGCCACGACCGGCGCCATGCCATCCTTCAGGTTGTCGCTGACCTGCTGGGTCAGGATCAGCGTGTTGCGCATGAGGATGCCGGCCAGCCCGATCAGCCCCAGCAGCGCCACGAAGCCGAAGGGCTGGCCGAACAGCAGCAGCGCCAGCACCGCGCCGATGATGCCCAGCGGCGCGGTGGCGACGACCATGAAGGTGCCGGCGAAGCTGCGCATCTGCAGCATGACGAAGATCAGCATGAGCGCGACCATGACCGGCTGCATGCGCTCGATCGAGGTGTTGGCCTTGGCCGACTGCTCGACGCTGCCGGCGATGCTGATGTGGTAGTCCTGCGGCAGCGAGGCGCGCAGCTTTTCCAGGCGCTTCCACACCGCCAGCGTCATGTCGTTGGCCTGCGCGCCGACCACGTCGGCATGCACCGGAATGTAGGGCACGCGGTTGTAGCGTTTGATGACCGGTTCCTCGTAGCGCACCTCGATGCGGCCGAGCTGGGCCAGCGGCACCTTGCGGCCGTCGAGCGTGCGCAGCTCCAGCCCGGCGAGGCGGGCATCGGCGCTGCTGTAGCCGCGGGCGTAGACATCCACCGTGCGGTTGCCCTGGCGCAGCGCGGTCACCGGCGCGCCCTCGAGCTCGAACTGCAGCTGGCGCGCGACCTCGGCCGGCGTCATGCCGATCAGGCGCAGGCGGTCGGGGTCCATGCTCACGTGCATGACCGGCGCGCGCTCGTCCCATTCCAGATGGGCATCGCGGATGGCCGGGTCGGCGGCCATGATCTCGCGCACTTCGGTGGCGATGCGGCGCAGCTCGGTGACATCCGGGCCGATGACGCGGAAGCTCACCGGCCACACCACCGGCGGACCGTAGAGCAGGCTGGACACGCGCACGCGCGCCTCGGGGAACTCGCCATCGGCGATGTGCTTTTCCAGCGCCGCGATGATGCGGTCGCGCGCGGCGGTGTCGGTGGCCACCGCGACCAGCTTGGCGAACGCCGGGTCCGGCTGCTCGGGCAGGATGGAAATGAAGAACCTCGGCGCGCCGCCGCCGACATAGGTCAGCAGCGACTCGACGCCGGGCATGGGCTTGAGGATCTCCTCCAGCTTGCGCGTGGTGGCGTCGGTGACCGCGATCGAGGTGCCCTGCGGCAGGTAGACGCTGATCATCACCTCCGGGCGGTCGGAGCTGGGGAAGAACTGCTGCTGCACCGGGCCGAGCATGGCCAGGCCGGACAGCACCAGCAGGCCCAGGGTGCCGAACACGACCTTGCGGCGCTGGGTCACGCACCAGGTGATGAGCGCGCGCAGGCGCCGGTAGCCCGGCGTCTGGTAGATGCCGCCGTGCTCACCCGCGCCATGCCCGCCGGCACCGCCCTCGCCACCTGCCGTGGCGGCCGGCGCGTGCTTCGGCGCCGGCAGCATCTTCACCCCGAGGTAGGGCGTGAAGGTCACCGCCACCAGCCACGACACCAGCAGCGAAATGCCCAGCACCCAGAAGATGTTGCCGGTGTACTCGCCGACGCCGGACTGCGCGAAGCCGATGGGCACGAAGCCGACCACGGTCACCAGCGTGCCGAACAGCATGGGCGCGGCGGTGACCTGCCAGGCGTAGGTGGCGGCACGGATGCGGTCCCAGCCCTCCTCCATCTTCACGATCATCATCTCGATGGCGATGATGGCGTCGTCGACCAGCAGGCCCAGCGCCAGGATGAGCGCGCCCAGGGTGATGCGGTCGAGGTTGATGTCCATGAGCCGCATGACCAGGAAGGTCAGGCCGAGCGTGACCGGAATCGCGATGCCGACGATCAGTCCCGCGCGCAGGCCGATGGCGAGGATGCTCACCGCCATGACCACGATCATGGCGACCAGGAACTTGAACTGGAACAGGTTGACCGCCGCCGAAATGGCGTGGGCCTGGTTGGTCAGCGGCTCGAAGGTCATGCCCAGCGGCAGGCGCGCCTGCTCGGCGGCCACGAACTCGGCCAGGCGCTCGCCCAGTTCGAGACCGTTCTCGCCCTTGTGCATGACCAGCCCGAGCAGGATCGCGTCCTGCCCGCGCGAGCGCACCAGGTAGCTCGGCGGCTCTTCGTAGCCACGGCGGATGGTGGCGATGTCGGCCAGCTTCATGAGCCGGCCGCCGACGCGGATCGGCACCTCGGCGAGCTTCTCCGGGTCCGACAGGTCACTGTCCAGGCGCAGGTAGACGCGCGGCCCCTTCGTTTCCATGCGGCCGGCCGGCGTCAGCGTGTTGTTGTCCTCGATGGCCTGGAAGATCTCGCGCGGCGAAATGCCGAGGTTGACCAGGCGCAGGCTGTCGAATTCGAGGAACACGCGCTCGCTGCGCTCGCCGAGGATCAGCGCCTTCTGCACACCCGGCACCTGGCGCAGGCGATCGCGCACACCCTCCATGACCTGCACCAGCTCGCGCATGGGCAGGCCCGGCGCCGACAGCGACAGCAGGCTGAAATAGACATCGGCGAAGTCGTCGTTGGAGATCGGGCCGATGACGCCGGCCGGCAGGTACGGCGCTTCGTCCTGCATGCGCTTGCGCACTTCGTAGAACAGCTGCGGCATGCGCTCGCTGGGCGTGTAGTCCTCGAACTCGACAATGATGTCGACGCGTCCCGGGTGGATCACGCTCTCCATGTTGAGGACGTTCTCGACTTCCTGGATGCGCTTCTCCAGGCGGTCGGAGACCTGGCGCTGGATCTCCTCCGGCGTGGCGCCGGGCCAGATCGCCGACACGATCATCACGCGCACGGTGAACGCCGGATCCTCGGCGCGACCCATGGCGAAGAAGGAATGCACCCCCGCCGCCACCGACAGCAGCAGGAAGAACAGGGTGATGGCGCGCTCGCGGACGGCGAGCGCGGACAGGTTGGGAAAACTCACTGCTCCAGCTCCCGCACCGCCATGCCCGGCTTCAGCAGGTGGGTGCCGAGCGCGATCAGGCGCGTGCCGGCAGGCAGCTCGGCGTGGATGCGCGCGCTCTCCGGCCCGATGGTCAGCACCCGCACCGGCAGCGGCTGCGCCTTGCCCTCGACGATATGCCAGACCTGCGGGCCCTGGCCGCGCTCATCGAGGGCGCCCAGCGGCACCTCCAGGCTGTCGCTGATCGCCGCATGCGCGAGCGTGAAGCGCGCGCTCAGCACCGTGCCCAGGGCCTGGCGGGCGGCGCCGTCGCCGAGCAGGCGGTAGCGCGCGCGCCAGGTGCGGCTGGACGGATCGACCGCGCCGGCGACCTCGCGCAGCTGCAGATCGGTGCTGGCGCCATCGGCATGGCGGATGATGCCGGCCGGCGGTGCCTGCACCGACTCGGGGAAGAACACCTCGACCTCGCGCTCGCCGTCCTGCGCCAGCACCGCCACGGCCTGGCCGGCGGCCACCACCTGGCCGGGCTCGCCGGTGACATCCATGAGCACGCCGGCGGCATCGGCGCGCAGCACGCCGTAGGCGGTGGCATTGCGCGCCTGCTGCCAGTGCGATTCGGCAGCATCCAGGCGGCTCTTGACCTCGCGCTCGCTGAGCTCGACGCGCTCCAGCATCTGCCGGCTCACGAAGCCCTGCTCGAACAGCTGGCGGTGACGCTCGGTGTCGGCGTGCGCGGTGTCCCAGGCCGCCTTGGCGGCGGCGCGCTCGGCCGAGGCCGCCTGCAGGCTGGCGGCGAGGTCACGCGGATCGAGTCGGAACAGCACCTGCCCGGCCTTCACCTGCTGGCCGGCATCGACGCCGCGGGTGCTGATCTGGCCACCGACGCGGAATGCCAGCGGAGTCTCGTAGCGGGCGCGCACGGTGCCGGTCAGCGCCAGCTGCAGACCGTCGGCGCCACCGACCACATGCGTGCGCACCCAGGGCGCTTCCGGCTGCCGCGCGGACTCGTTGTTGCCGCAGGCAGCCAGGATCAGGGAACACAACAGCACGGTCTTCAACTTCATGACGTGTCACTCGCAGGCGGAAAATTCGGAGGGATCGGAAAGGGTCGCCGGAGCGGCGGCGGGCAACGCCGCCAGCACCTCGGCGGCGGCGCGCTCGCCGGAGCGGATGGCGCCGTCGAAATAGCCGCACCAAGCCTCGGCGGTCTCGGTGCCGGCCCAGTGGATGCGGCCGCAGGGCTGGCGCAGCGCCACCCCGCAGGATGACCAGACACCGGGCGGGAAGTAGCCGGCGTAGCAGCCGCGCGTCCACTCCTCGTCGGCCCAGCTCTGCTCGATGTACTCCAGCGGCGCCGCCGCCTGCTCGCCGAAATAGCGCGTGAAGCAGGCGATGGTGGCCTGGCGCCGGGCCTCGGGCGTGGCGCGCAGCAAGGCGCGGCCGTCATCGCCTTCCATGAAGCCCATGAGCACGCCCACCGAGGCATCCGGCGGGGAGTTGTCGAACGCCAGCCGCACCGGGCCGGTGTCGCTGGTGGCCTGGCCGCTGAGACCGGCGGCGCGCCAGAACGGTGTCGGGTAGACGCACTGCACCTTGATCACGGTGCCCATGGGCACGCGCTGGGTGAGCTGGTCGCGTAGGCCGTCCAGCGCGGGGGCATAGCGGATGCGCCCGGCCAGCACCGGCGGAATGGCGACGATCACGCG
>NZ_PTQZ01000133.1 GCF_002943415.1 Amnimonas aquatica
GCATGCCGGTTCGTCACGGTGACGCAACAAATGTCATTTTTTCGCAGGATGGCTCTTTTCCACATTGCCAGGCTGGCTATTGCCATGGTCCGATGGCGGCATTACAACAAGAAAAACCCATGAGGCTGCACATGCTCATCACCTCCGGGCCCGCCGCGGGCCGTCGTCGCGCGCCTGTCGTCCTGCTCCTGGCCGCCGGTCTGGTCCTGCTCCCGGGCTGCTTCGGCGGCAAGGATTCGTCGAAGCAGGGTGGCGGCACGCCGCGTGTCGACGAGCCCTGCATCAAGCCTGACGCGCAGGCGCGCGACAAGATCCTGACCGCGCTGTTCGAAGCGCGCGCCGGCGATGTCGTCGAGCTCTGCGAGGGCAAGTTCGACCTGCCCACGGGGCTGCTGATCAACAGCAAGTCCGGCATCACCCTCAAGGGCGCCGGCATGAAGAAGACCATCCTCAGCTTCGCCAACAGCGACAGCGCCGAGGGCATCAACGCCTCGCACGCCGACGGCCTGGTGCTGCAGGGCTTCACCGTCGAGGACACGCCGGGCAACGGCATCCGCATCTTCCGTTCCGATTACGTGACCGTGCGCGATGTCAGCGCGCGCTGGCGCGATGCCGCCGGCCGCGACGAGACCGAGGCCGGCTACACGCCGCGTTCCGATGTCGGCGCCTACGCGCTCTACCCGGTGGAAACCCGGCACGTGCTGATGGAGAACTGCGAGGCCCACGGCGCGTCCGATGCCGGCATCTACGTCGGCCAGTCCAGCGATGTGCTGGTGCGCAACTGCCTGGCCACCTACAACGTGGCCGGCTACGAGTTCGAGAACACCTACCGCGCCATCTTCGAATACAACGTGGCCACCAAGAACACCGGCGGCTTCCTGATCTTCGACCTGCCCAACCTGCGCCAGTACGGCGAGAAGAACATCGTCCGCTACAACAAGGCCTACGCCAACAACACCAACAACTTCGCGCCCATCGGCAACATCGTGGGCCTGACGCCGCGTGGCACCGGCATGCTGATCCTGGCCTCCGACCAGCTCGAGATCTACGGCAACGAGATCACCGACAACGAAACGCTGGGCATCGCCATGGTCAACTACGGCCTGGTCGACAACAACTACCCGGATATGCGCTACGACTTCTATTCCGAGGGCGTGGAGATCTACGACAACACCTTCGCGCGCAACGGCACCAAGCCGCAGATGCCCATCGCCGAGCGCGGCATCGCCTCGGCGCTGCCGCTGATCCTGCGCGTCAAGAACCTCGGGCGCGGCGCCGACATCGTCTGGGATGGCGGCGAGGACACGCCGAACGACTGCACCGAGTATCCGCGCGACAAGGACGGCATTCCGCTCAACCAGCCCAATCCGAACGAGACCGGCCGCTACGAGGCCCGCGTCGACGAGCGCGGCCGTCCCAACTTCGACCGTCCGGATCAGGAGCCGACCTGCAAGTACAACGCCTGGAAGTTCGACACCAAGGGCAAGCTGAAGAAGCCGGAGAACGGCATCTGCATCCACGGCAACAAGCACGAGAACAACCCGCTGGTGACGCCGTTCCTGAATGCCAAGCTGTGGCGCACCGACCTCGGCCCCGAGCTGGTGGTGCAGCTGCTGACGCCGGGTTCCAACGACCTGTCGCCGCATGCCTGCGACCTGCCGGACCGTCCGGAGCCGGTGCTCAAGCTGCCGTACGTGCCCAAGGCCGAGGAGCAGCGCCCGTCCGAAAGCGCCGTGGCCAAGGCCTGCGCGGCGGTGAAGCCGGGCCAGGTGAACTGGAGCGCCCTGGGCCAGTACAACTGTCCCGAGCTGAGCCAGTACGGGCTGTTCAGCGTCGCCAATGATCCGGGCTCGGCCGGCAATGGCGATGGTGTCATGCCCTACGAACTCAACAGCGCGCTGTTCTCCGACTACGCCAGCAAGTACCGCGTGATCTTCCTGCCGCCGGGTGCGGGCGGCACGGTGCAGCGCGCCATCTACCAGGACAGCCGCCAGGGCGTCACCGCCACGCTGGACTTCCCGGTCGGCACGGTGATCGCCAAGACCTTCGCCTTCCGCAAGGAGGACAGTGCCGGCAAGCTGCTGTCCGAGCATGTCGTGGAGACGCGCCTGCTGATCAAGCGCCAGACCGGCTCCGGTGTGAGCTGGGTCGGCCTGCCGTACATCTGGCAGCATGACGCCGCCGGCAAGCCGGTGAAGGCCGTGCTGGCGCTGGCCGGCGGCACCGCCAGCGTGTCCTGGGACTACCTGGACCACAACCCGAACGTGAAGAAGGATGGCAAGCGCGTGCGCTACACCGGCAGCGCCGAGCACTATGCCGTGCCGGCTGCGCTCAACTGCATCACCTGCCACGGTGGCGATGACCGCGAGCCCGGCGCCGCGCCCATCGGGCCCAAGGCGCGCAACATGGACCGCGGCATGAACGCCGACGGCAGCGGCCAGAACCAGCTCGCCTTCATGGTCAGCAAGGGCTGGCTGGACCAGGTGCCGGCCACCCACGACCGTCCGCTGGCGTTCTGGGATGTGCCGGGCAGCGGGCCGTCCAGCGCCACCGGGGGCTCGCCGCGCGACGTTCACGAGCGTGTCCGGGCCTATCTGGAAAGCAACTGCATGCACTGCCACAACCCGAATGGCGGCGCCTCCAACTCCGGCCTCTACCTGGACAGCTTCCGCACCGTGAACAACCGTTTCGGCGTTTGCAAGAAGCCGGTGGCGGCGGGGCGCGGATCGGGCAGCCTGAAGCATGACATCGTGCCGGGCGATGCCGGCGCCTCCATCCTGATGTACCGCGTGGCATCCGCCGAGGCCGGCGTGCGCATGGCGCCGATCGCGCGCAGCGTGACGCACACCGAGTCGGCAGTGCTGATCAACGAGTGGATCAACACCGCGCTGCCGGCGCTGGACAAGGCCGATGACAACGAGATCCAGGATGAGGACAGCTGCAACAGCAGCGATCTGCCGCTGCTGCTCACCGAGCTGCTGCCGGCCGAGCTGACCGGCCTGCTGAAGCAGCTGCAGAAGCTGGCCGGCGGCGATCCCTCGGCGCTGGAGGACATTCTCGGCACGCTCACCGGCGGTCTGCGCGGCCTGCTGCCGATGACCTCGGCCGACCAGCGCCGCGAGCTGTCGCTGCCCTGAGCGCCGGGCCGGTCCTGCTTCTGCAGGACCGGCATCTCCGCCAGCCCTGGCGGTCATAAAAAGGGCCACCGTCAGGTGGCCTTTTTTCTTATACTGGCGCCTGTTTTTCTGACCGGTTTCCTGACTGACCCATGACTGCACTGACCAAGCCCGTGCGCACCCGCGTGGCACCGTCGCCGACCGGCGATCCCCATGTCGGCACCGCCTACATCGCCCTGTTCAACCTCTGCTACGCGCGCCAGCACGGCGGGCAGTTCATCCTGCGCATCGAAGACACCGACCAGGTGCGCTCGACGCCGGAGTCGGAGCAGCAGATCCTGGCCTCGCTGAAGTGGCTGGGCCTGAACTGGGACGAGGGTCCGGATGTCGGCGGGCCGCACGCGCCGTACCGGCAGAGCGAGCGCAGCGCGATCTACCGCGAGCACGCCGATATCCTGCTCGACAAGGGTCATGCCTTCCGCTGCTTCTGCACCGCAGAGCGTCTGGACCGGCTGCGCGCCGAGCAGACCGCTGCCAAGGGCGCGCTCGGCTACGACGGTCACTGCATGAGCCTGTCCGCCGAAGAGGTGGCCACCCGCGTCGCCGCCGGCGAGCCTAACGTCATCCGCATGAAGGTGCCGCGCCCGGCGCCGGAGGCGACGCGCGAGGAAGCCACCTGCGAGATCAGCGACCTGCTGCGCGGCACCATCAGCATCGACTGGAAGGAAGTCGACATGCAGGTGCTGATGAAGGCCGACGGTCTGCCGACCTACCACCTCGCCAATGTGGTCGACGACCACCTCATGGAAATCACCCATGTGCTGCGCGGCGAGGAGTGGATCAGCTCGGCGCCCAAGCACAAGCTGCTCTACGAATATTTCGGCTGGGACATGCCGCAGCTCTGCCACATGCCGCTGCTGCGCAACCCGGACAAGTCCAAGCTCAGCAAGCGCAAGAACCCGACTTCGATCACCTACTACGAGCGCATGGGCTACCTGCCCGAGGCGCTGCTCAACTACCTCGGCCGCATGGGCTGGTCCATGCCGGACGAGCGCGAGCAGTTCACCCTGGCCGAGATGATCGCCGACTTCGATGTCTCGCGCGTGTCGCTGGGCGGGCCGATCTTCGATGTCGAGAAGCTGGCCTGGCTCAACGGCCAGTGGATCAAGGGCCTGGCGCCGGAGCAGTTCGTCGCCGCCTTCCAGCGCTGGATTACGCCGGAGTACCTGGCACGCGTCGCCAGCCAGATCCAGACCCGCGTGAGCACGCTGTCGGAAGCGGTGGACAAGGCCGGGTTCTTCTTCGCCGGCAAGGTTGCGCTCAGTGCTGAGAGCTTCGCGCACAAGTCGCTAGGCCCGGAGCAGGTGAAGACCATCCTGCAGCTGGCGCTGTGGGAGCTGGAGGCGCTGCGGCACTGGGACCACGCGCACATCAGCGAGCTGCTGCAGCGCCTGAGCGGGGCGCTGGGCATCAAGCTGCGCGACTTCATGGCGCCGTTCTTCGTCAGCATGGCCGGTTCGCCGTCGGCGCCGCCGGTCATGGAGGCCATGGCCATCATGGGGCCGGACATGACCCGCGCGCGGCTGCGCGAGGCCATCACGGTGCTCGGTGGCGTGTCCAAGAACGAGACCAAGGCGCTGGAGAAGCAGCTCGCCGCCTTCCGTCGGGGCGAGTCGCTGACGGCGCCGGCCGCCGTGGCGGAGAATCCCTCCGCGCAGTAAGGTCACCGGGTGAGGGGCGGGGGCATGTGCCGACCCGCCCGAGCCACCCGGAGCCCGTTTCATGCATCCGCTGCCATCGCGCACTTTCAGCATCACCATCCGGCGCTGCCCGCATCAGGTCTACGACTTCCTGGCCGAGCCGCGCAACCTGCCGCGCTGGGCCAGCGGCCTGGGGCAGAACCTGCGCCAGGACTGCGCCCGCGAGGAGCACGCCTGGCTGGCCGACACCCCGGGCGGCACCGTGAGCATCCATTTCTCGCCGCGCAACGACTTCGGCGTGCTCGACCACGTGGTGAAGCTGACCTCGGGCATGACCATCTTCGTGCCCATGCGCGTGATCATCAACGCGGGTGGCAGCGATGTG
>NZ_PTQZ01000134.1 GCF_002943415.1 Amnimonas aquatica
ATCCGCGATTCGCGCGCCTGACCGAAGCCTGCCAGCAGAAGGGCCACGACCTGGTCGCCCTGCAGGGCGCGGCACTCCGCCTGCAGCGCGGACTTGCCGCTGCGGATCAGCTCGCTGCGCAGGCTGATCGGACCGCTCGCCGCCGGGCCTACGAAGGAAATGGCGGCCGAGCGCAGCGGCCGTCCGGCGGCCACGGTCTGCTCCAGATAGGTCTGCATGAGCGCGGCCACCAGCCCGCCGAAAGTGGCGCGTCCCTGGGCCCAGCCGGCCGGGATGTCGGCGCCGGCGCTGCCGACGCTGGCCAGGATGTCGTGCAGTCGCGTGCTCATGAAGGGGGGCTCCTGTGCGGGCGCGGGGTACGGTGTCCCGCAGGCGTGATGAGGCGGCCGGCTGACGATGCCGGATCCGGTGTCATGCGGTGAACAGCGGCCTGCCGGCCATGGCCATGGACAGGCGCAGCAGCGCATCCCAGGCACGTTCCGGCGACTGTCCCTTGATGGCCTTGTCGATGTCGATGAGTCCGCTGCTCATGCGCTGCAGCCGCGCCAGCGGGAGACGCCGCAGCGCCTGCTGGGCCGGTCCCTGGCGCTTGGCCCAGAAGCCGAGCTGGCCCAGCAGCTGCGGCGACGGGCTGCGCAGGCCCTGGCTGTGCATCTGCTCGGCGGCGAGCGTGAGCCCGCGCAGGTCCTTCTGCAGCGCCCACAGCACCACCGACTCGGCCTGTCCTTCGGCCTCCAGGCCGAGGATCAGGCGTGCCACGCGCGGGGCATCGCCGAGCAGCACGGCATCGGCGAGATCGAACACCGAATAGCGGGCGCTGTCGCTGACCATGGCGGCCACGGCCTCGATGTCGATGTCACCGCCGTCGTGCAGCAGGCGCAGTTTCTCCAGCGTCTGCGCGGCAGCGAGCAGGTTGCCCTCGGTGCGTTCGGCCAGCAGCTGCTGCGCGTCCGGCTGCAGGCGCAGGCCGAGCTGGCGTGCGCGCGTCTGCAGCCAGCCGGGCAGGGCGGCGGCATCGACCGGGTAGAAAGTCACGATCACGCCGGCGGCATCGAGCGCGGTCAGCCATTTGGCTTTCTGCGCGGCGCCGTCGAGCTTGGGCAGGGTGATCACCAGCACGGTGTCTTCAGGCGGTCGCGCGGCCAGCGTGATCAACGCCTCGGCGGCGCTGGCGTCGGGCTTGCCGCTGAAGCGCAGTTCGAGCAGCTTGCGCTCGGCGAACAGCGACAGCGACTGGCAGCCGGCCAGCAGGTCGTTCCAGTCGAAGCCGCGCTCGACGCCATGGCGCTCGCGCTCGCCGTAGCCCTGGGTGCTGGCGGCGCGGCGCAGGGCGTCCGAGGCCTCCTGCAGCAGCAGGGGTTCGTCGCCGGTGAGCACGTAGACCGGCTGCAGCGGTTCGCGCAGGTGCGCGTCGAGCTGTTCGGGGCGCAGCTTCATGCGGGAGCTCGCCGGCCGCCGTCAGGGAGCCGGCGAACCGGCGGTGCCTGACGTGCCGGCGGGCGCGGCATCTTCCGCCAGATCGGACGGCTTGATGCGCGAGAGCTGCATGAGCACCTGGGCGACCGCCTGCTGGCGCAGGTCGTCGATCAGCATGTTCTCTTCCTCGTATTTGCCGACGATGCGCGTGTTGTCGAACTGGTAGGTGCGGCGCAGACGAATGGTGCGCTCGGCCGTGGCCGGCATGCCGCTGGCGTGGCGGAGCTGGAACACCAGCTCGTAGAACAGCGTGTATTCGGCGGCCTTGGCGCGGCTGTCGATGGTGGTGGTCTGGCGGTTGATGCGCTCGGCGCTGACCTGCAGGCGCAGCGGCGCGTTGGCCTGCACCTGCGCACCCATGCGCTGGATGCCGGCGGTGAGGTCGCGCTCCAGCGTCACCACCTCGGTGTCGACGGTGATGGGGTCGAGCAGTGCCGGCAGCGCGTGCTGGCCGCGCAGTTGGAAGCCGCAGGCGGTGATCGCCAGCGTCATCAGGATCAGCCACAGGTTGCGCATGCCGCTCTCTCCGCTTGTGTCGTCGTGCCGCGGCGCCCGGACCGGTGCCGGGCGCTGTCGTCAGACCACGATATTGACCAGTTTCTGCCGGACCACAATCACTTTCTTCGGCGCCTTGCCTTCCATGAAGCGCAGGGCGTCCGGATTGGCGAGGGCGGCGGCTTCGATGCTGGCCTGGTCGGCATCCGCAGCCACCTCGATCTGGCCGCGCAGCTTGCCGTTGACCTGCACCACCAGGGTCAGCGAGTCGCGGGTCAGGGCTTCGGCGTCGACCTCGGGCCAGCGCGCCGCCGGCAGGCCGCCGGGCTCGCCCAGCGCCGGCAGCAGGGCATGGGAAATGTGCGGCACGATGGGCGCCAGCAGCACCGTCACCGAGCGCAGCACTTCGCGTTCCAGCGCCAGCGCCTGCGGCGCGTCGGCATCCTGCTTCTGCAGCGCGTTGAGCAGCTCCATGACGGCGGCGATGGCGGTGTTGAAGGTCAGGCGGCGGCCGTAGTCGTCGCTGACCTTGGCGATGGTCTCGTGCAGCTTGCGGCGCAGCGCCTTGCCGTCCGCGTTCAGCGCGGCCTTGTCGAGGGCCGGCGCGTCACCGCGCGAGACATGCGTGTGCACCAGCTTCCACAGGCGGCGCAGGAAGCGGCTGGCGCCCTCGACGCCGGCGTCGGACCATTCCAGAGACTGCTCCGGCGGCGCCGCGAACATCATGAACAGGCGCGAGGTGTCGGCGCCGTACTGGTCGATCAGCGACTGCGGGTCGACGCCGTTGTTCTTCGACTTCGACATCTTCTCCATGCCGCCGTGGATCACCGGCTGGCCGTCCGCACGCAGCACGGCGCCGATGATGCGGCCCTTGTCGTCGCGGCTGAGGTCGACGTCGGCGGGGTTGATCCAGTCCTTGGCGCCGCCGTCGAGGTCGCGGTAGAAGGTGTCGGCCACCACCATGCCCTGGGTGAGCAGGTTGCGGAAGGGCTCGTCGCCGCTCACCAGGCCTTCGTCGCGCATGAGCTTGTGGAAGAAGCGCGCGTACAGCAGGTGCAGGATGGCGTGCTCGATGCCGCCGATGTACTGGTCCACCGGCAGCCACTGCTGGCTGGCGGCCTTGTCGACCATGCCGGTGTCGCACTGCGGCGAGGCGTAGCGGGCGTAGTACCAGGACGACTCCACGAAGGTGTCCATGGTGTCGGTCTCGCGCCGCGCCGCGCTGCCGCAGGACGGGCAGGTGGTCTCGTAGAAGGAGGGCATCTTCGCCAGCGGCGAGCCGGCGCCGTCCGGCACCACGTCTTCGGGCAGCACCACCGGCAGCTGGTCGTCCGGCACCGGCACGTCGCCGCAGGCCGGGCAGTGGATGACCGGGATCGGGCAGCCCCAGTAGCGCTGGCGCGAAATGCCCCAGTCACGCAGGCGGAACTGGGTCTTGCGCGCGCCGTGGCCGGCGGCTTCGAGCGCGGCGACTATGGCGTCGAACGCGGCGCCGAAATCGAGACCGTCGTACGGGCCGCCGGCGGTGACCAGGCCGGCCTTGTCGGCGTACCAGTCCTGCCAGCTGCCGGCGTCGAAAGCGCTGTCGCCGGCGGCCTGGCGGTAGACCGGCTCGATCGGCAGGTCGTACTTGTGCGCGAAGGCGAAGTCGCGCTCGTCGTGCGCCGGCACCGCCATGACCGCGCCTTCGCCGTAGCCCCAGAGCACGTAGTTGGCGACGTAGACCGGCAGCCTGCGGCCGTTGAGCGGATGGATGACGTACTGGCCGGTGGCCAGGCCCTTCTTCTCCATGGTGGCCATGTCGGCCTCGGCCACGGAGCCGGCCTTGCACTCGGCGATGAACGCCTGCAGTCCGGCATCGTTCTCGGCGGCGCGCTGCGCCAGCGGATGCTCGGCGGCGACGGCGACATAGGTCGCGCCCATCAGCGTGTCGGGACGGGTGGAGTAGACCTTGAGGCGGCCGGCGACACCGACGCTGGCCTCGTCGTAGTCGAACTCGATGTCGGCGCCGAAGCTCTTGCCGATCCAGTTGCGCTGCATGGTCTTGACCTGCTCCGGCCAGCCGTCCAGCGTGTCGAGGTCGTTCAGCAACTGCTCGGCATACTGGGTGATGCCGAAGTAGTACATGGGGATCTCGCGCTTCTCGACCAGCGCGCCGGAGCGCCAGCCGCGACCGTCGATGACCTGCTCGTTGGCGAGCACGGTCTGGTCAACCGGGTCCCAGTTCACCGTGCCCGACTTCTTGTAGATCACGCCCTTGCGGAACAGGCGGGTGAACAGCCACTGCTCCCAGCGGTAGTAGTCGGGACGGCAGGTGGTGACTTCGCGCGACCAGTCGATGCCGAGACCGAGCGACTTCAGCTGGCCCTTCATGTAGTCGATGTTGGCGTAGGTCCAGGCCGCCGGCGCCACGCCGTTCTTCATGGCGGCGTTCTCGGCGGGGAGGCCGAAGGCGTCCCAGCCCATGGGCTGCAGCACGTTGAACCCGTTGAGCTGCTTGTAGCGGCTGATCACGTCGCCGATGGTGTAGTTGCGCACATGCCCCATGTGCAGCTTGCCGCTGGGGTAGGGGAACATGGACAGGCAGTAGTAGCGCGGCTTGTCGCTGTGATCATCGGCGCGGAAGGCGTCGGCGCGGTTCCAGTCGGCCTGGGCGGCGTTCTCGACGGTGCCCGGCTGATATTGCTCTTGCAGTTGCTCTGACATAGGTAACTCGGGGGTTCGCGCGGCGTGCAGATGCCCGGTGCGGGCGCAAACGCGAAGGATACCGCAGTCAGGGCGCGGGTGTCAGGGCAGGACGTCCGCCCGGACGCCCGGAGCGTGCTCCTGGCGCCTGCCGGAGGCGGGTGCCGTGCCGGGGAGCAGGGTGCGCTGGCCGGCACCGATGGCCGCCGGCCGCTTCAGTGCCCGTGCCATGTCGAGGTAGTTCTCGGTCAGCCGCGCTGCCTCCGCGCCGAGGTCGAACAGCGCCGGGTTGAACAGCCAGATGTCGAGCAGGCCGACGATGTAGGAGCGGAACAGGTGGCTGGCCATCTTGATGTCCATGTCTTCCGGCGCCTCGCCCAGTGCCGTGGCCATCTGCCAGTGGTAGCGCAGGAACGCCTCGCACTCGCGCTCGATGAGCTCGCGCCGTTGTCGCAGGCGATCGCCGTGCTCGGCGCCGTCGCTGCGGTGCATGAGGATGACGTA
>NZ_PTQZ01000135.1 GCF_002943415.1 Amnimonas aquatica
TACGAAGCCCTGCTGGGCTGCCCGGTCAGCTTCGGCGCCGATGCCTACGCTCTGCGCTTCCCCGCCGTCTGGCTGGAGCGGCGACTGGACCTCGCCGATGCCGGCAGCAGCGACATGGTCATGCAGGAGGCACGCCGACAGCTCGCCCGCATGCCGCTGCTGAACCTGGAGAACCGCCTGCGCGCCGCCTGCTTCCGCGCCCTGCCCGGCCCGCTGCCGGAAGCCGCCGCGCTGGCCGGCGCGCTCGGCCTGCAACCGCGCCAGCTGCGCCAGTATCTCGGCCAGCAGGGCATCAACCTGCGCGTGCTGCACGATGACGTGCGCCGCGAGGCCGCGCTGTTCTGGCTGCGCGCCGGACACGATGACCTCGCCTCGCTGGCGCAGGCCTGCGGCTTCTCGGAACAGAGCGCCTTCCAGCGCGCTTTCCGGCGCTGGACCGGCCGGACACCCGGCATCTGGCAGGATGAACACAGGAATGACTTAAGCATCGACCCGTTTTTTGCTTGAATAGCGCCTTCGGCGACGCCGCGCTGGCGCCCGCCCCGATCCACGCGAATCGAGATCATCATGTCCGGCACCCTGTTCATCATCGCCGCCGCCTCCGGCACCGGCAAAACCTCGCTGGTGAAATCCCTCGTCGCCGGCGACGACCGCCTCGGCGTCTCGGTATCGCACACCACGCGCCCGGCACGCCCGGGCGAGGTCGACGGGGTGAACTATCACTTCACCGACCGCGAGCGCTTCCTTGCCGAAGTTGCGGAAGGCCAGTTCCTGGAACATGCCGAAGTCTTCGGCAACCTCTACGGCACCTCAAAGACCTGGGTCGAGCAGCAGCTCGCGGAAGATCGCGACGTGATCCTGGAGATCGACTGGCAGGGCGCGCAGATCGTGCGCGAGCTGATGCCGCAGGCGCTGTCGGTGTTCATCCTGCCGCCGTCGCTGAAGGCGCTGGCCGAACGCCTGAACGGTCGCGGCACCGACAGCACCGAGGTGATCGCGCACCGCCTGAGCGAGGCCATCGCCGACATCAGCCACTATGCCGAGTTCGACTACCTGGTGATCAACGACGACTTCGCCACCGCGCTGGCCGACCTGCAGGGCATCGTGCGCGCCGCGCGGCTGTCGCACCGGGCACAGTCGCAGCGTCAGGCCGAGCTGATCCGCCGCCTGCTGTCCGGAGCCTGAATACAGGTCGTCCGGGGGTGGCGGGGGCATGGGGCTGGAAAACACGCTGGAAGGCGCTACAGTTTTCCAGCCCCATGCCCCCGCCACCCCCGAAACACCATCTTCAGGCTGCGGTTGTGCGCTGCGCGGGCAGCCGGTAGAATTCCGCCTCTTTTCTGATCGCTGTCCGGAGGTCCGTCGTGGCCCGTGTAACCGTCGAAGACTGCCTGACCAATCTCGATAACCGCTTCGAGCTGGTGCTCGTCGCCTCCAAGCGCGCCCGTCAGCTGGCGACCGGTGGCAAGGAAGCCGGCCTGCCGTGGGAAAACGACAAGCCCACCGTCATGGCCCTGCGCGAAATCGCCGCCGACCTGGTGGACCGCTCCATTCTCACCGAAGTGCCGGAAGAGGAAGCGCTGCCCGACCTCAGCAACCTCGGCGACCTCGAGTACCAGCCCCCGGTCGAGATCTGATCCGGCGCACCCCCGCATGACCGGGGCGGCCAGTCAGCCAGGGCCCGGCAGTTGTGCGCTGCCGGCCTTGACGACACGCCCCGCGCGCCGGAGACTCGGTAGATGAGCTCCGGCATCGACGCCCTTTGTGACAGACTGCAAACCTACCTCACCTCCGACCAGGTAGAGGAAGTTCGTCGCGCCTACCTGTTTTCCGAAAAGGCCCACCTCGGCCAGTTCCGTCGCAACGGCGATCCCTACGTCACGCACCCGCTCGCGGTCGCGCACATCCTCTGCGACATGCACATGGACCACCAGAGCCTGATGGCCGCCATGCTGCACGATGTCATCGAGGACACCGGCGTTTCCAAGGAAGCCCTGACCAGCGAATTCGGCGCCGATGTCGCCGCCCTGGTCGATGGCGTGACCAAGCTCACCCAGGTGCACTTCAACTCCAAGGCCGAGGCCCAGGCCGAGAATTTCCGCAAGATGATCCTGGCCATGACCCAGGACGTGCGCGTGATCGTGGTCAAGCTCGCCGACCGCCTGCACAACATGCGCACGCTCGACGTGCTGACGGTGGAGAAGCGCAAGCGCGTGGCGCGCGAGACGCTGGAGATCTACGCGCCCATCGCCATGCGCCTGGGGATGAACGACATCCGCATCGAGTACGAGGAGCTGGGCTTCCAGGCCATCTGGCCCATGCGCGCCGAGCGCATCCGGCGTGCCGTGCTGGCCGCGCGCGGCCACCGCAAGGAAATGGTCACCAGCCTCGAGGTCGCCATCGGCGAACGCCTCGGCGCCGAGGGCATCAAGGCCCGCGTCGAAGGCCGCGAGAAACACCTCTACAGCATCTACCAGAAGATGCGCGAGAAGCAGCGCTCGTTCTCCGAGATCATGGACGTGTACGGCTTCCGCGTGATCGTCGACGGCGTCGATGCCTGCTACCGGACGCTCGGCATCGTGCACAACCTGTACAAGCCGATCCCGGGCAAGTTCAAGGACTACATCGCCATCCCCAAGACCAACGGCTACCAGTCGCTGCACACGGTGCTGAAAGGTCCGCGCGGGGTGCCGATCGAGGTGCAGATCCGCTCCGAGGCCATGGACGCCATGGCCAGCAACGGCATCGCCGCGCACTGGCTGTACAAGTCCGACGGCTTCACCAACACCTCGCAGACGCGCGCGCGCGAGTGGATGAAATCCCTGCTGGAGCTGCAGCGCAACGCCGGCGACTCCATGGAGTTCATCGAGAGCGTGAAGATCGACCTGTTCCCGGACGAGGTCTACATCTTCACCCCCAAGGGCCGCATCCTGACCCTGCCGCGCGGTGCCACGCCGGTCGACTTCGCCTACGCCGTGCACTCCGACATCGGCGACACCTGCGTCGCCGCCCGTGTCGACAATCGCCTGGCGCCGCTCAGCCTGCCGCTGACCACCGGCCAGACGGTGGAGATCGTGACCGCGCCCGGCGCCCGCCCGAACCCGGGCTGGCTGGACTTCGTGGTGACCAGCCGCGCGCGCGCCAAGATCCGCCACTACCTCAAGGACCAGCAGCAGGGCGAGTCGCGCGACCTCGGCCTGCGCCTGCTCGACAAGGCGCTGTCCGGCCTCGGCAGCAAGCTCGACGCGCTGCCCGAGAAGCGCGTGCGCAAGGTGCTCGGCGAGCTCGGCATGACCGACACCGAAGCGCTGCTGGAAAGCATCGGCCTGGGCAACCAGGTGCCGCAGATCATCGCGCGCCGCCTGGTGCCGGAAGATGACCATCCGGCGGTGAGCCGGACCGTGCAGCGACAGGCCGGGAAGGGCATATCCATCCGCGGCACCGAGGGCCTGGTGGTGTCGTACGCGCGCTGCTGCCGGCCGCTGCCCGGCGACGAGATCATGGGCCACCTGAGCTCGGGGCGCGGCGTGGTGATCCACCGTCACAAGTGCCGCAACATGGCGGCCGAGAGCCGCGCCAACCCCGACAAGTGCGTGCCGCTGCGCTGGGCCGACACCGTCAGCCGCGAATTCCAGAGCGAGCTGCGCATCGCGCTGGCGAACCAGCGCGGCCTGCTCGCCGTGATCGCCCGCGAAGTCACCGACAGCGATGCCAACATCGAGCACATCAACGTCGAGGAGAAGGGCTCGCACCACGGCGTCATGCAGCTCGGCCTGCAGGTGCGCGACCGCATCCACCTGGCGCAGATCATCAAGCGCATCCGCATCCTGCCCGGCGTCGACAAGGTCACCCGCGTCAAGGCCTGAGCCTCCGCAATGCGCGCCCGACGGCGCCAGCCCATCCCGCCGGGCCAGCGCCGGCCCGGACACGGCGAAGCGACGGCCGGGCCGACTTGCCGCGCCGGCCGCTTTTGCGGAGACTGTCGCCCTTCCCCGCCCACGACCATTCCCGGAGCCGCAGCATGAACCGCGCCGTCATCCAGACCCCGAAGGCCCCCGCCGCCATCGGCACCTACTCGCAGGCCGTGAAGGTCGGCAACACCATCTACCTGTCCGGCCAGATCGGCCTGGACCCGGAAAGCATGCAGCTGGTGGATGGCATCGAGGCCCAGATCATTCGCGTGTTCGACAACCTGCAGGCGGTCTGCGAGGCGGCCGGCGCCACGCTCAACGACATCGCCAAGCTGAACATCTTCCTCACCGACCTCGGTCACTTCGCGCTGGTCAACGAGATCATGGCGCGCTACTTCCAGCAGCCCTACCCGGCCCGCGCCGCCATCGGCGTCGCCGCGCTGCCGCGCGGCGCGCTGGTGGAAATGGACGGCATCGTGGTGGTGGCCGGCTGAGCAACCGTCTTGTTAGTCAAGAGCTATGCATAGTCGAGTCCCACATCGAGCCATGCTTTGCGATGGCGTTGAGCATGGTCAGCAGCTTGCGCATGCACGCCACTAGGGCCACCTTCTTGCGCTTGCCAGCGTCCAGCAGACGCTCGTAGCAGGCCTTGAGCGCCGGGTTGTGGCGCACCGCCGTCAGCGTGGCCATGTACAGCGTGCGGCGTACCTCGGCGCGTCCGCCCCAGATGGAGCGCTGCCCACGCATCTGGCCGGAGTCGCGGTTCAAGGGTGCCACGCCCACCAGCGCGGCGATACGGCGCCGGTCGAGCTTGCCCAGTTCGGGCAACTCGGCCAGCAGCACGGCCACGCTGGCCGCGCCGATGCCCGGCACGCTGCTCAGCGCTTGCGCCAGTGCAGCGTGATGGCGCTGCACGTGCGCAGCCACCTCCCCGTCACTGTCGCCAAGCTCCTGCTTGAGGAATTCGATGACCCGCTCGATGCTCGGGCGCGCCGCCGCGTGAGCCAGGCGCATGCGCTGGCGTTCGGAGGTCAGCATCTGCACCAGTTGCCGTCGGCGCAGCACCAGCGCTTGCAACTGCTGCAACTCGGCGTCGGCCAGCGGCTTGACGAAGCGCTCACGCTCGGGGTGCTGGTGCAGAACGCGGGCGAAGGCCGCGAGCATGCGCGCATCCAGCGCATCGGTCTTGGCCAATGCACCCATCGCGCGAGCAAAGTCGCGCGCCGTGCGCGGGTTGACCACTGCCA
>NZ_PTQZ01000136.1 GCF_002943415.1 Amnimonas aquatica
GGTCGCGGCGTCGAAAGGCGCTTGCGCCGGCAGTGTGTCCAGGTAACCCTCATGGCAGTGGCAGCGATCCCCGAAACCGCCTTGTGCGGCCTTGTCGCGGAAGATGTCGAGCATGGCGCCGGAGGGCTCGACGGCGGTGAAGGTCCAGCGCGGATAGCGCCGGGCGAGGTACCCGATCTCGTCCCCGGTGCCGGCGCCGACGCAGAGGATGCGGGCATCGGCGGGCAGTCCGGTGAACACGGCCTCGAGCAGGAAGTGCAGGGCATGGCGGATGGGCGCGGTCTTCGCCCAGCGCTCGTCATAGCCTGCGGCCTGCTGGTCGAACACGGCCTTGATCTGATCATTGTTCATGGCTTGCTGCTCCGCTTCATGGCCGGTCATCGCCTTTCATCATGCCCGCCGACACCAGCGCCACCGCCGTCAGCCCGAGCAGGTACATCACCACATAGTCAGGTTCGCCACCGCCTTTCGCCAGCAGCGCGGTGGCTATCATGGGCGCGAGGCCGCCGCCGAGCACGCCGGCGACCTGCACGCCCAGCGAGATGCCGCTGTACCTGACCTCGGCGGGAAACTGGCGTGCGAACAGCAGCGACTCCGGCGCGTACATGAGCGGGAACACCACGCCCAGCGCGATCACCAGCGCCCACCAGGCCAGGGTCAGGTCGCGGCTGCCGAGCAGTGCGAAGAACGGCCAGACATAGAGCGCCAGCAGCACCAGCCCGGCGAGATAGAGGCGCTTCTGGCCGACACGGTCGGACAGCCAGCCGGCCAGCGGCATGGTCAGCAGCGACAGGGTGGCACCGGCGGTGATGGCGGAGAGTATCTCCGCACGCGGCAGCGCGAGCTGGCCGGTGGCGTAGGCCAGCGCGAAGGTGGCGGAAAGATAGAACCAGGCGTTCTCGGCCATGCGTGCGCCAATGATGCTGAGCACGCCGCGCCGGTGGTCGCGCAGCACGGCCGTCAGCGGTGCCTTCACCGGCTCGCGCTCGGCCTGCAGGCGGGCGAATTCGGGCGACTCCGGCACGCGCGCGCGGATCAGCCAGCCCACGCCGAGCAGCACGATGCTGGCGATGAAAGGCAGGCGCCAGCCCCAGCTCAGCAGATCATCTTCCGGCAGCTGCGACACCGCCGCCATGGCCAGCGACGACAGCACCAGTCCGGCACCGACGCCGGTCTGCGGCAGGCTGCCGTAGAAGCCGCGCCGGCCCTCGGGGGCGTGCTCCACCGCCATGAGCACGGCGCCGCCCCACTCACCGCCGACCGCCACGCCCTGCAGGAAGCGCAGCAGCGCCAGCAGGGCGGCGGCCCAGTAGCCGATCTGCTCGTAGGTGGGCAACAGGCCGATGGCGATGGTGGGCACGCCCATGAGCAGCAGGGTGAGGATGAGCATGGCCTTGCGCCCGACGCGGTCGCCGAAGTGTCCGAAGATCACGCCGCCCAGCGGCCGGCCGATGAAACCCACGGCATAGGTGGCGAAGGCCGCGAAGAGGCCGCTGAGCGGGTCCATCTCGGGAAAGAAGAGCTTGTTGAACACCAGCGCGGCGGCGGTGCCGTAGAGGAAGAAGTCGTACCACTCGATGGTGGTGCCGGCCAGGCTGGCGAGGCCGGCGATGCGGTGGTGGCCGCGGCGAGGCGTTGTTGTTGTCATGAGGTCTGCCCGTTGAACCTGCCCGGACGCTAGCACGGCTGCACCGGCGCTGTCAGGCGTGGCGGGGGCGCGCTGGCGCCGGCAATGACCGATGCAGTTTCACTCGCCCTGTACGGAGGCTGCCGGGGCGTCGTGATCCGCTGCTCTGGCTGCCGCCCGGGCTGTGGCATGGGCGGCGGCACGGACCTCCCGGTCCCGGTCGCGGATGAACGGTGCCAGCAGATGCTCGCGGCAGGCCGCGAAGGCACGCTCCGATTCCGCCTGGCAGGCTTCGGTGCCGCCCTGGTCCTGCATGCAGTGCTCGGACACCCGGTCGGCGGCTTTCCTGCAGGGGGCCAGGTCGACACCGCTGGGCGAGGCGAAGGTGCCGGCGGATGCCAGCAGCAGGGCGGCACCGGCGAGGCACAGGGCGGGGCGTGTGATACGGGGTCTGGGCATGTCGCGGGCTTCCGGCGCTTTCCTGAATTCCGGGCGCCGCTGTCGTCATTGTTATCAGGCTGCCCGCTGAACCTGCCGGGACGCTATCATGGGCGCCTCGGATTTGTCAGTTGTCCCACTACACAGCTTCTTTGCACAGGTTCTTCATGCGCGACTATCAACGCGAGTTCATCGAGTTCGCCCTGGCCCAGGGCGTGCTGCGCTTCGGCAGCTTCACCCTGAAGTCCGGCCGCCAGTCCCCGTATTTCTTCAATGCCGGCCTGTTCAACACCGGTCGCCGTCTGGCCGCGCTCGGGCGCTTCTATGCCGCCGCCATCGAGGACAGCGGCATCGCCGCCGATGTGCTGTTCGGGCCGGCCTACAAGGGCATTCCCATCGCCTCCGCGACCGCCGTGCAGCTGGCCGAGCATCATGACCGCGACCTGCCCTGGTGCTTCAACCGCAAGGAGGCCAAGGACCACGGCGAGGGCGGCCTGATCGTGGGTTCGCCGCTGGCCGGGCGCGTGCTCATCATCGATGACGTGATCACCGCCGGCACCGCCATCCGCGAGGTCATGACCCTGGTCGAGGCCGCGCAGGCTCAGGCCGTCGGCGTGGTGGTCGCGGTCGACCGCCAGGAGCGCGGCAAGGGCGAGCTGTCGGCCATCCAGGAGGTCGTGCGCGATTTCGGCATTCCGGTGGTGAGCATCATCAGGCTCGGGCAGATCATCAGCTACCTGGAAGAGACCGGCCTGCACGCCGAGCACCTGGATGCGGTGCGCCGCTACCGCGACGAGTTCGGTGTCGCCGACTGAGGCCCGGCCCGGCAGGGCAGGGACCTGTGACCAGGACCTTTGAGAGGGGAACGCAATGCACATTGCCGTGGTGATGGATCCGATCGCATCGGTGAACTACAAGAAGGACTCGACGCTGGCCATGCTGTGGGCGGCCGCGAAGCGCGGGCACACGCTGTGGTATCTGGAGCCCGGCGACCTGTCGCTGCGCGACGGCCGCGTGCATGGCCGGCTGGCGCCGCTGCAGGTGTTCGAGGATCCGGCGAAGTGGTTCGAGCTGGGCGAGGCCGTGGTGCGTCCGCTGGCCGAGGTCGATGCCATTCTCATGCGCAAGGACCCGCCCTTTGACATGAACTTCATCTACGCCACCTACCTGCTGGAGCGTGCCGAGGATGAAGGCGTGCTGGTGGTGAACAAGCCGCAGTCGCTGCGTGACTGCAACGAGAAGCTGTTCGCCACCGCCTTCGCCGACTGCATGGTGCCGACCGTGGTCAGCTCTCGCGCCGATGAGCTGCGCGCGTTCATCGCCGAGCAGCAGGACGTGATCGTGAAGCCGCTGGACGGCATGGGCGGCATGGGCATCTTCCGTCTCGCCGCCGGCGGGCCGAACATCGGCGCCACGCTGGAAGTGCTGACCGCCAACGGCACGCAGCCGATCATGGCGCAGCGCTACATTCCCGAAATCAGGGATGGCGACAAGCGCGTGTTGATGATCGACGGCGAGCCGGTGCCCTATGTGCTGGCGCGCATTCCGCAGGGCGACGAGATCCGCGGCAACCTGGCCGCAGGCGGTCGCGGCGAGGCACGGCCGATCAACGACGACGAGCGCCGCATCGCCGCGCGCGTGGGCCCGGAGCTGAAGAAGCGCGGGCTGATCTTCGTCGGGCTGGATGTCATCGGCTCGTACCTGACCGAGGTCAACGTCACCAGCCCGACCTGCATCCGCGAGATCGACCGCGAGTTCGACTATGGCATCGCCGACCGGTTGATCGAGGTCATCGAGCAGCGCCACAAGCAGCAGCACGCGCTGCGGGGCTGCGCCCTGTGAGTCAGGCGGCGCCGCTGGACGAGGCCGCGCCGGCTCTGTCGCTCGCGGCGGCCGGGGCCGATGGCCTGCCGGTCTGGCCGGCGCATGCCCCGTTGCGCCGACCGCCCGCCGATGCCGACACCGTCACCCTGCTGGCGCGGGCGCTGGGCGCGCGCATCAGGCCGCACCTGACGGCGGCGCGCATCGCGCCGGCGACACTGCCCGGCTGCGACGGCCTGCGCCTGTTCCTGCTCAACGACGATTTCCCGCACGATGCCCTCAGCCCGGACGAGATGAACTGGGCGCTGAACGAGCCCTCGTACTGGATGTTCTGCTGGGCCTCCGGCCTTGCCCAGGCGCGCCAGATCCTGGCGCAGCCGGAACTGGTGCGCGGCCGCACGGTGCTGGACTTCGGCACCGGCTCCGGCGTGGTCGCGATCGCCGCCGCGCTCGCCGGCGCCGCGCACGTGGTGGCCTGCGACATCGACCCGGTATCGCTGGAGTCCACCGCTGCCAATGCCGTGCTCAACGGCGTGCATCTCGACCTCTCCGGCGACTTCTTCGACCTGGACGAGCGCTTCGATGTGCTGTTCGCCGCCGATGTGCTCTACGACCCGGCCAACCGCGGCCTGCTGCCGGCCTTCCTGGATCGTGCCGATCAGGTCTGGCTGGCCGATTCACGCGTCAAGGGGCTGACCGCGCCCGACTACGCCAAGACCGACACCGTGCTGTCGGAAACGCGTCCGGACCTGAACGAGTTCGACGAGTTCCGCCACGTCAATATCTACCATGGCCAGCGCTCCGGCATCTCCGGTCACGCCTGCTGACCGCCTAGGCTTCACCGTGGTGGTGGCGCTGCTGCTGCATGCGCTGCTGCTGTTCGGCATCCGTTTCCTGCCGGTGCCGGAAACCAGCGCGCCGCTGCTGGAGGTGACGCTGGTGCCGGCGACCAGCCCGCAGGCGCCGGCGCAGGCCGACTTCCTGGCGCAGGCGAACCAGCAGGGCAGCGGCAGCGAGGCCGAGGCGCGACTGCTCAGCACGCCCGAGCGCAGCCCGCTGCCCGGCGACAGGCCGGTGGCGCGGCCGGCGGCGCCGGCACCGCGTCCCGAGGCGGCCGAGGCCGCGCCGGCGCAGGTGGTGGCCAAGGCCGCACCCGAGCGCGTGCGGCCGGCGGAGCCGGTGCCACGCCCGCTGCCGGCGTCGCCGGCAGTACCCCTCACCGAGCCCGATGTCGATGACGAGATCG
>NZ_PTQZ01000137.1 GCF_002943415.1 Amnimonas aquatica
GATCACCGGCAGCACCAGCTCCGGGGTCGTGCGCAGCTCGGCATGGATGACCTGGCGCGCCAGTGCCAGCGCCAGCAACGCCAGTTCCTGCTCGACCTGCGCATCCATGGCCGCCAGCGGCTGGTCCAGGTGCGCCATGAGCTGGCGCCAGCGCTGCGCCTGCAGGCCCAGCTCGCCGCGCGCGGCCTGGCGGCCCTCGCCCAGACCCTGCTCCCAGCCTTCACGGCGGGCGCCTTCGCGCAGCGTCGCCAGCTCCTGCTCGAAGCGGTCGGCGCTGTCCGCCACTGCCGCCGGCTCGGCTGCCGGCGCCGCCTCTGCCAGCTGCTCGTCGGCCATGACCGGCATCTGCCAGCGCGACCAGGCCGTGCCGGCCGCCTGCGCGGTCACCCGACGCGGCGCGGCGCGATCATCCGCGGCATCATTCGACCCGGCATCATTCGACATAGTCTTCCCTGCCCGTGGCCAGCGTGATCTGTCCTTCCTCGGAGAGACGGCGGGCGACGGTGACGATTTCCTTCTGCGCCACCTCGACTTCGCTCATCTTCACCGGGCCGCGCGCCTCCATGTCTTCCTGCAGGATCTCGCCGGCACGCTTGGACATGTTGCGGAACACCTTCTCGCGCATGGGCTCGACGGCCCCTTTGAGGGCCAGCGCGAGGACATCGTTGGAGACTTCGCGCAGCAGCACCTGCATGCTCTTGTCATCGAGCCCGATGAGGTTGTCGAACACGAACATGAGATCCTGGATCTTCTCGGTCAGCGAGCGGTCGACCTTCGACAGCGCCTCGATGATGCGGCCCTCGGTGCCGCTGCCGACGCCGTTGATGATGCCGGCCACGGTGCGCGCGCCATCCACCGGGCGGGCCTTGAAAGCGCCGGCCAGCGACAGCTTGCTGCGCAGGATGGTCTGCAGCTCCATCAGCGCCGCCTGCGGGATCTTCTCCATGGTCGCGATGCGCAACACCACGTCCTCCTGCAGCCCGGCCTCGAGCCGGTCGAGGATGGTCGCCGCCTGCGCCGGCTCCATGTGCGCCAGGGTGATGGCGATGATCTGCGGGTGCTCGTCGCGGAGCATGTGGACCACGGTGTCGAAATCGAGCCAGCGCAGGGTGTCGATCTCCACCGGCTGGCTGTCGCCGAGCACGCGGTCGGCGAGCGTGCGGCCCTGCTCCTCGCCCAGCGTGGAGACCAGCACCTGCCTGACGTAGTCTGGCACCCCGACGCCGAGCGGCGTGTGCGCGCTGAGCGCGGCACCGAAGCCGTCGATGACCGCCAGCGCCTGGTCATTGTTCACTTCGCGGATGCCGGCCATGGCCACGCCGATCTTCTCGACCGCCTCGGAGCCGACATAGCGCAGCACTTCGGCCGCGCGCTCCTCGCCGAGCATGAGCAGCAGCATGGCCGCGTCGGCGCTGCCGGGCTGCGGCTGCGATATCGCCAGTTCATTCGCCATTTGGAGTCACCCAGCTCTTGACGACCTGCGCCACCAGGCGCGGGTCTTCGGTGGCCACGTTGCGCACGGCTTCCATGCGCTGTTCGAGATCCTTGCCCGAGGTCAGCAGCGTCAGCGGACGCGGCGGCGCAGCTTCCGCAGCCGGCAGGCCGGACACGTCGTAACCCAGCTGTGCCAGTGCGCCCGCCTCGCCGGCCGGCAGCGCCGGCAGGCCACCCGGTGCCGGCAGGCCCTGACCGGCGGCGACCGGCAACACCGGCCGCAGGCTCTGGCGCAACAGGCGCAGCACGCCGAGGCCGACCAGCAGCACCGCCAACCCGACCAGCGCCTGCTTCACCAGACCGGCGAACCACGACTGCTGCCAGAACGCCGGGCCGTCGGCTGCAGACAAGTCCGCGCCATCGACCGGACTGAAGGCAGCACTGACCACCGTCACCTTGTCGCCACGCTCGGCCTGATAGCCGATGGCGCTCTGCACCAGACCGGTCATGCGTTCCAGCTCGGCGGCGTTGGGGCCGGCCTTGACGATGGTGCCGCCGTTATCCTTCAGCGGAGTGCTGTCCACCACCACGGCCACCGACAGGTTGCGCAGCGCGCCGGCCGGGGTATTGCTGTAGTTCAGCACGCGGTCGATCTCGTAGTTGCGCGTCACCGCCTGCGTGCTGGAGCCGCGTGGCGTTTCGTCGCCGTCACGGGCATCCGGGGCCGGGGTGGCGGCGGTCGGCGGCTGGTTGCTGAGCGCGCCGGGAATGCCGCGCGCGGCCTGCGCCGGCTGGTCGCTGCTGGTGCTGTTGAGCTGCTCGCTGCGCACCACCGAGCTCTGCGGGTTGTAGCTCTCGCGACTCTGCTGCTGCACCGAGAAATCGAGATCGGCGGACACCTGCACGCGCACCTGGCCGCTGGGCACGATGGCTGACAGCAGTCGCGAGATGCGCTCCTCGTAGGCGCTCTCGACCTGCTGGCGATAGGCGAACTGGCGGCTGCTCAGCTCCAGCGCGTCATCGCGCTCCTTCTTCGACAGCAGGTTGCCGCGCTGGTCGACGACGGTGACCAGATCCGGCGTCAGCTCGGGAATGCTCGATGCCACCAGGTTCATGATCGCCAGCACGTTCTTCTGTTCCAGCGTCATGCCGGGCTTGATGTCGACCATGACCGAGGCGCTGACCTGGCGACGGTCGCGCACGAACACGCTCTGCTTCGGCATGGCCAGGTGCACGCGCGCCGCGCGCACCTGCTGGATGCTCTCCACCGTGCGCGCCAGCTCCACCTCCAGGGCATGCTGGTACTTGCGGGTCTCGATGAACTCGCTGACGCCGAAGCCCTTCTCGGCGCGGATCATCTCCAGGCCGGTGCCGTCGCTGACCTGGGTCAGACCGCTGCCGGCGAGCTTGAGACGCGCGTTGTGGAGCTGGTCGGCCGGCACCAGCAGTGCGCCGGTGTTTTCCTCCAGCTTGTACGGAATGTTGAGCGATGTCAGCGAGTCCATGACCGCGGAGGCGCGCTCCGCCGGCAGACTGCTGTAGAGCACCCGGTAGTCCGGGCCCTGCGACCACAGCACCACGGCGAGGCCGATGGCGACACTGGCGGCGATGCCGACCAGCATGCCGACCTGGCCGGCCCAGGCCGGCAGGCCTTCGGGCAGGAAGCGCGCCTTCATGGCAGCGAGATTGGTTTGAGCCATGGACTCACCCTCTTGTTAGTTCGCCTGCGCTCAGATCGACATGCGCATGACTTCCTGGTACGCATCGACCATCTTGTTGCGTACCTCCATCATGGCCTTGAAAGAAACATCGGCCTTCTGCAACGAGACCATGACCTGGGTCAGGCTGACCTCGCTGTCGCCGCGCTCCCAGGCCGTGGCCATGGCGCCGGCGCTCTGCTGGGTTTCGTTGACCGCCTGCACCGACGCCTTCAGCAGGCTGTCGAAGGAGCCAGGCGCGGCCACCGTCTCGCCGGGTGCGCGCACGGCATCCGGACGCGGCAGCGCGCCCGGTGCGGCGATCTCCGGCGCCGCCGTCTGCTGACGGATGGCGCGGATCTGGCTGAGGATCTGATCGACTCCGGATACGCTGGTCATGATCGTGCTCCCTGTGACTGTCCGGCGGCCTTACCAGGCACTGCTGAGGCCGAACTTCTTCATCTTCTCGACCAGCGTCGTGCGCTGCAGCCCGAGCAGCTTGGCGGCCTTGGCCACCACGCCGTCGACCTGGCGCAGCGCTTCGTTGATGTAGTTCACCTCGATGTCCTGCAGATGCTGCTTGAGGTCCAGCCCGCAGGCCGGCAGCTCCATGGCGGTGGTGTGCGACTCGGCCACCTCGGCGACGCTGGAGGCCGGCAGCACCGGCACGTCGAAGAGCATGGCGCGCTCTTCCTGCTCGATGCCCTCGACCGGCAGGAAGGCGGCGTAGCGCGACGGCAGGTCACGCGCCCGCACCTGCTGGCCCGGATGCGTGATGCTCAGGCGCTCGACCAAGTTCTCGAGCTCGCGCACATTGCCCGGCCAGCGGTAGCGCATGAGCGCGCCGAGGGCGCTCTGGCTGACCTCGGCGGTCGGCATGCCGCGCGCGCTCAGCTTGCCGTTGAACAGGGCGAGCAGCTCGGGGATGTCATCGGCATGGTCGCGCAACGGCGGCAGCTGGATCGGGAAGACGTTGAGGCGGAAGAAGAGGTCCTGCCGGAAGCTGCCGTCTGCGACCATGGACTCGAGGTCGCGGTGGGTGGCGGCGACGATGCGGACATTGCAGCGGATGGTCTGGTTGCTGCCGACGCGCTCGAAGCAGCGCTCCTGCAGCACGCGCAGGATCTTCACCTGCATGGGCAGGCTCATGTCGCCGATCTCGTCGAGGAACAGGGTGCCGCCCTCGGCGGCCTCGAAGCGGCCCTTGCGTGCGCACACCGCGCCGGTGAAGGCGCCCTTCTCGTGGCCGAAGAGCTCGCTCTCCAGCAGGTCCGCCGGAATGGCGCCGCAGTTCACCGGCACGAAGGGACCGTCGGCGCGCTCGGACTGCTCGTGCAGTGCCCTCGCCACCACTTCCTTGCCGCTGCCGGACTCGCCCTGGATCAGCACCAGGGTCGTGTGCGGGGCCACCTGCGCGATCAGCTGGCGCACCTGGGCCATGGCCGGGGAGCGCCCCAGGGGACGCTGCTGGATGCTCGTCTTTCTTGTTGGTATAGCCAGTGCGCCGAGACCCATCTTGAGCTCCTTGCCGGACAAAGGTCCGTCAGAAATGTTCGAGATAAGCGTCGGATATTTGACGTCCGGAAACAATTTCCGGACTGTTCAGGTGTGTAACGATTGGTTGTCTTAGCGCGTTGCAGTGTAGTCAGCCTGGCTGCCTCGCCTGCCGCGACTCGGCGATACTGCGGCGGTGCTGCCGGAACAGGAACTTGTCGAGCGCGTCACGCATGAGCGGCGGCATGTCGAGCAGCTCGGCGCCGCCGCGGCCGGTCAGCTTCGCCGGCAGGCGCAGCGGCGATGCCGCCAGCGGATGCGCGTGCAGCTCGATCACGCCGGTCTCCCCCGCGCCGCCCTGGGGCGCGCCGTCGAGCCAGGCGAAGCCGCGCGCCGTCAGCCGCACGCCGGCCAGCGGCGGCGTCTGTTCGTAGC
>NZ_PTQZ01000138.1 GCF_002943415.1 Amnimonas aquatica
CAGGTCAGATCGCACAGCATACTCCCGGACAGCGGCGCGCACGCGTCTGGAAATCGGGGTATCTTTGGGGTTCGATCCGGCAGTACGGCGGCACCGCATGACCATTTCCCCCACGCTGCGCGACCAGTTGCGCACCCTCATCGCCACCCCCAGCGTGAGCTGCACCGACGCGACCATGGACCAGGGCAACGAAGCCGTGATCCACCACCTCGCGGCCTGGGCCGAGGACCTCGGTTTCCGCTGCGAGATCATGCCGGTGGCGCCCGGCAAGGCCAACCTGATCGCCACCCTGGGCGAAGGCCCCGGCGGCCTGGTGTTCTCCGGCCACACCGACACCGTGCCCTGGGACCCGGCGAAGTGGCGCAGCGACCCGTTCACGCTGACCGAACGCGATGACCGCCTCTACGGCCTCGGCACCTCGGACATGAAGGGCTTCTTCCCGCTCGCCTTCGCCGCCGCCGCCGATGCCGTCGCGCAGGTCCGCGCCGGCCAGACGCTGGCAGCGCCGCTGATCATCCTCGCCACCTGCGACGAGGAGACCAGCATGGCCGGCGCCCGCGCGCTGGTGAGCGCCGGCCGGCCGAAGGCGCGCTTCGCCGTCATCGGGGAGCCGACCAGCCTGAAGCCGCTGCGCCTGCAGAAGGGCGTGATGATGGAACGCATCGTCATCGAGGGCCGCAGCGGCCATTCCAGCGACCCGTCGCTGGGACGCAGCGCGCTGGACGCCATGCACGCGGTGATCGGCGAACTGGTCGCCTACCGCCGCGAGCTCGCCGAAGCCCACCGCAATCCGCTGTTCACCGTGCCGGTGCCGACCCTGAACCTGGGCTGCATCCATGGCGGCGACAACCCCAACCGCATCTGCGCGCGCTGCGAGCTGCAGTACGACCTGCGCCCGCTGCCGGGCATGGACATGGACGGCCTGCGCGCCGACATCCGCCGGCGCCTGCGGCCGCTGGCCGAGCGCCACGAGGTCGAGATCCGCAACGAATCGCTGTTCAGCGGCACCGCCGCCATGGAGACACCGGCGGATTCGCCGCTGGTGCGCGCCGTGGAGCAGCTCACCGGCCATGCCGCCGGCGCCGCCGCCTTCGGCACCGAAGGCCCGTATTTCCGCGAGCTGGGCATGGACGCGGTGATCTTCGGGCCCGGTGACATCGACACCGCGCACCAGCCCGACGAATACGTCGCGCTGGCGGCCCTGCAGCCGGCCGTCGACACCCTGCGCGAGCTGGTCCGGCGCTTTTGCCTGCGACCCTGATACCCCTATACAATCAACGGCCTTCCGGGACACCGCAGGCCGTCCCCGTAACCGAGCGGCGGCGCTGATCCGCCCAGACCCCAGCAGGGCCATGACCTTGAGCAGCCAGACTCCTTTCCAGGACACCATGTCGGAACAGTACGTGCACTGGTTCCGCAACGCGGCGCCTTACATCAACGGCCACCGCGGCAAGACCTTCGTGCTGCTGTTCGGCGGCGAGGCGGTCAACCACGAGAACTTCCGCAACATCGTGCACGACATCGCCCTGCTGCATTCGCTCGGCATCAAGCTGGTGCTGGTGCACGGCGCGCGCCCGCAGATTGACGAGAACCTGATCGAGTACGGCCTGACCACGCCGTACCACAACGGCCTGCGCGTCACCACGCGCGATGCCCTGCGCTGCGTCATGGACGCGGTCGGCGCCATCCGCCTGGAGATCGAGGCGCTGCTGTCCATGGGCCTGGCCAACTCGCCCATGTTCGGCGCCAAGATCGACGCCGTGTCCGGCAACTTCATCACCGCCAAGCCCTACGGCGTGCGTGACGGCGTCGACTTCGCGCTCACCGGCGAGGTGCGCGCGGTCGACACCGAGGCCATCAACAAGAACCTGGTCAACAACCACATCGTCATCCTCGGCCCGACCGGCTACTCGACCACCGGCGAGGTGTTCAACCTGCTCGCCGAAGATGTCGCGGTGTCGGTGGCCACCGCGCTCAAGGCCGACAAGCTGATCTGCCTGGGCGAGCGCGAGGGCATCATCGACGACCACGACGAGCGCCTGCTGCGCGAGATGATCCCCAACGAGGTCGACCGCTACCTGCGCAACAAGCCGCTCGACAGCGAGCTGCTGCGCCACATGAACGCCGCCCGCGAGGCCTGCCGCGAAGGCGTCAAGCGCGTGCACATCATTTCCTACTCGCGCGACGGCGCCCTGCTGCAGGAGCTGTTCACCCGCGACGGCTCCGGCACGCTGATCACCCACGACCCGTACGAAGAGATCCGCGGCGCCGAGATCGAGGATGTCGGCGGCCTGATCGAGATGCTCGAGCCGCTGGAGGAGCAGGGCATCCTCGTGCGCCGCTCGCGCCGCAAGCTGGAGACCGAGATCGACCACTTCGTGGTGATCGAGCGCGACGGCATGATCATCGGTTGCGCCGCGCTCTACCCGCTGCCGGTCGAGCCCGGCGAAGACGCCGCCGGCGAGATCGCCTGCGTGGCCGTGCACCAGAACTACCGCAAGGGCGACCGTGGCGCCGAGCTGCTCGAATTCCTCGAGAAGCGGGCCAGTGCCAAGGGCCTGCGCAAGCTCTTCGTGCTCACCACGCGCACCGCGCTGTGGTTCCAGGAACACGGCTTCACCGTCGCCTCGGTCGATGACCTGCCGAAGCAGCGCCAGACCCTCTACAACTTCCAGCGCAACTCGCTGGTCTTCAGCAAACAGATCTGAGAATCGCAAAAGATGAGTGACATCACCCCGAACATGCGCAAGTACTCCTCCCAGGTGGTGGATGGCGTCGAGGCCGCCCCGGGCCGCGCCATGCTGCGCGCCGTCGGCTTCAGCGACGAGGACTTCAAGAAGCCGCAGATCGGCATCGCCTCGACCTGGGCCATGGTCACGCCCTGCAACATGCACATCGACAAGCTGGCGGAAGAGGCCGGCAAGGGCGCCGACACCGCCGGCGGCAAGTCGGTGATCTTCAACACCATCACCATTTCCGACGGCATCGCCAACGGTACCGAGGGCATGAAGTACTCGCTGGTCTCGCGCGAGGTCATCGCCGACTCGATCGAGACCGTGGCCGGCTGCGAAGGCTTCGACGGCATCGTGGCCGTGGGCGGCTGCGACAAGAACATGCCAGGCTGCATAATCGGCATGGCGCGCCTGAACCGTCCGTCGATCTTCGTCTACGGCGGCACCATCAAGCCCGGCCACGGCCACACCGACATCATTTCCGTGTTCGAGGCCGTGGGCCAGCACGCCAAGGGCGACATGGACCTGATCCAGGTCAAGCAGGTCGAGGACACCGCGATTCCCGGCCCCGGTTCCTGCGGCGGCATGTACACCGCCAACACCATGGCCTCCGCCATCGAAGCCCTGGGCATGTCGCTGCCGGGCTCGTCGGCGCAGGACGCCGTCAGCACCGACAAGGCCTCGGACTGCTTCCGCGCCGGCCAGCAGGTCATGGAGCTGCTGCGCCGCGACATCAAGCCGCGCGACATCATGACCCGCAAGGCGTTCGAGAACGCCATCCGCGTCATCATCGCGCTCGCCGGTTCCACCAACGGCGTGCTGCACCTGCTCGCCATGGCCCACGCCGTGGACGTGAAGCTGACGCTGGACGACTTCGTGGAGCTGGGCAAGACCACGCCGGTGCTGGCCGACCTGCGTCCGTCCGGCAAGTACATGATGTCCGAGCTGGTCGCCATCGGCGGCATCCAGCCGCTGATGAAGCGCCTGCTCGACGCCGGCCTGCTGCACGGCGACGTGCTCACCGTGACCGGGAAGACGCTGGCCGAGAACCTGGCCGACGTGCAGGACTACCCGGCAGGCCAGGACATCATCCGGCCCTTCGACAACCCCATCAAGAAGGACTCGCACCTGGTCATCCTCAACGGCAACCTGGCGCCGACCGGTTCCGTGGCCAAGATCACCGGCAAGGAAGGCCTGCGCTTCCAGGGCCGTGCCCGCGTCTACCACGGCGAGGAAGGTGCGCTCGCCGGCATCCTCAACGGCGAGGTGCAACCGGGCGAGGTCATCGTGATCCGCTACGAAGGCCCGAAGGGCGGCCCGGGCATGCGCGAAATGCTGTCGCCGACCTCGGCCGTGATGGGCAAGGGCCTGGGCAAGGAAGTCGCGCTGATCACCGACGGCCGCTTCTCCGGCGGCTCCCACGGTTTCGTGGTCGGCCACATCACGCCGGAAGCCTTCGAGGGCGGTCCGATCGCGCTGGTGGAGAATGGTGACGAGATCACCATCGACGCCGAAACCCGCGAAATCAGCCTCGCCGTGTCCGATGCCGTGCTCGCCGAGCGCCGCGCGCGCTGGACTCCGCCGGCACCGGTCTACACCCGCGGCGTGCTGGCCAAGTATGCGAAACTGGTCTCCAGCGCGTCGGAAGGTGCAGTGACCGACAAGTAAAACCCGGGCCCTCCGGCCCGCAGCCCCTCGGAGCCCGCCATGAGCCGACTGCAGCGCCTGATCCAGCCCCGGTTCAGCGCGCTGCTGACCAGCCCGAACCTGCGCGACCTGCGCAGGCGGGGACTGGAGGCCTGGCGTCGGCTCGGCCGCTACCCGCACCAGGTCAGCATCTGGCTGCGCGCCGACGACCCCTATGCCTACCTGCTGCTGCAGGCCCTGCCCGGCCTGCTGGCGCAGTTCCCGGTCGAACTGACGCTACGCACCCTGCGCGGCACCGATGCCGACACCACGCCCGATCCCGAACGCCTCGACGCCTTGGCGCGCATCGATGCCACCCGCCTGGCACGCTGGCACGGCCTGGACTTTCCCGACCATGCCGACGCGCCGCCGCCCGGGTTGCTGATCCTCGCCGACAGCCTGCTGCTGGCGCTGGAGCGCCAGGCGCCGGAAGATGCGCTGGAGACCGCGACCGCCGTGCTGCGCGCAGTCTGGTGGCAGGATGCCGACAGCCTGCGCGCCCTCGCCGCCGCCCACCTCCCGGGCACCGCGACAAGCGCGGACGAAGACCGCCTCTTCAGCGCCAACCGCGAGGCCCAGCGCGAGCTGGGGCACTACGGCAGCGCCATGCTGCACTA